>JAFPCR010000082.1 GCA_017390195.1 Clostridia bacterium
GAAGAACGTTCTCGACTATCCGAAGTACGGCTGTATCAACGTACACGGCTCACTTCTCCCCGAATACAGAGGAGCGGCACCGATGCAGAGAGCGATAATCGACGGAAGGTCAGAGACGGGAATTACAACGATGTATATGGCAGAGGGGCTTGACACGGGCGATATGCTTCTCACAGACAAAATAGAGATCGGTGAGAATGACGATTTCGAGGTCATTCACGACAAGCTCGGCATATGCGGTGCGTCTGTTCTGCTCAAAACGATAGAGGAGCTGAAAAAGGGTACTCTCAAGGGCATACCGCAAAACGATGCAGGTGCAAGCTACGCCGAAAAGATACAAAAATCCGAGTGTCTGCTCGATTTCTCGGCAGATGCACGCACACTTCACAACAAGATAAGAGGTCTTTCGCCATTTCCGCTTGCCTTTACGCACACCCCCGACGGAAAGCTACTCAAGGTAGTCCGTTCCGAGGTAGGTGAAAGGGTCGGTCAGTCACGCCGATGCGGAGAGGTCGTTTCGCTTGACGGCGGTCGGATAGACATCGCCTGCGGCTCTGACGGAAGCGAAACTCTCTCGCTTCTCACAGTTCTCCCCGAGGGCAAGGGAAGAATGGCGGCTTCGGATTTCATTCGTGGCAGAAAGATAAATTCAGGCGATATTTTAATTTAAGGAGGGCTGCCCTATGTGGTGGTACTACTTTGACCCAACGATGCTCATAGTCCTGCCGGCTATGATCTTTGCGATATGGGCACAGATAAACGTTAAAACAACTTTTCACAAATACAGCACCGTCAGCACACGCAACAGATGCACAGGATATGATTCGGCACGCAGGATACTTGATGCGAACGGTCTTTATGATGTACAGATCGAGCGTGTATCGGGAGAGCTTACCGATCACTACGACCCTAAGGCAAACGTTATACGTCTGTCCGATACGGTATACGGCTCTGACGGCGTCTCGGCAATAGGAGTTGCGGCACACGAGGCAGGTCATGCCGTTCAGTACGCAAAGGGTTATTCGCCGATAAAGATACGCACGGCGATCTTTCCCGTGTCACGCTTTGGCTCTGCCGCCGCTATACCGATATTCCTTATCGGAATAATATTTGCATATCAGCCACTTATGTATGCAGGCATCATACTGTTCTCGCTGGCGGCACTTTTTCAGCTCGTCACGCTTCCCGTTGAGTTCAATGCCAGCCGACGTGCAGTCGAGGCACTTAAGGGATCGGGACGATTTTCCGAGGACGAGATTCGCCCCGTCAAAAAGGTATTGAGTGCGGCGGCGTTGACATATGTTGCGGCTCTTGCCTCGTCGTTGCTCTCGCTTTTGCGACTCATCGTTATCGCAGGCGGCAGACGCAGAGACTGATACAAAAAAGATATGAATAAAATGAATAAAAACAAAGAAAAAAAGGCCGTGGGCAATAGCACGGACTTAGCGAGGGGCAGTGCCTCAAATGTCAGGCAGACAGCCATGGATCTGCTCCTTCGCTGTGCCGAGTCAAATCGGTATTCAAATATAGCTCTTGATTCGGCAATAAAAAGAGAGAGCTTCTCTCACGCCGACAAGGCACTGCTTACAAGGCTCGTCTACGGTGTGACCGAGAGATTGCTGACACTCGATTATTACATCGGTCAGCTTTCGAGTCGACCGATAAAGGACATCGACCGTCACTCGCTGACGGCTATTCGGCTTGGACTTTACCAGCTTATGTATCTTGACAGAGTACCCGATCATGCGGCGATAAACGAAAGTGTAGCTCTTTGCCCCAAGCGTTCACGAGGCTTTGTAAATGCGGTCTTGCGTGAATATACGAGGCGAGGCGGGGAAATATGCTTTCCCGACGAAAGCGACGAGCCTATTCGCCGTATTTCGGTGAAATATTCTTTTTCGCCCGAGCTGTGCGAAGAATTCGTATCGGCGTTCGGGTACAGACGTACAGAGAGCATATTTGCCGCTTTTTGCAAGACTCCGCCGATAACTCTGCGTGTAAATACGCTCAAGACCGACAGAGAATCGCTCATCTCCTCGCTTGAAGCAAAGGGGATCGAGGCAGAGCGGTCGTGGCTTGACACTGCTCTGAAAACAAAAAATCTCTCCTTGACCGAGCTTGACGAGTTTTGTGAGGGATCGTTTTTCGTTCAGGACGAGGCATCTCAGATATGCACGAAGGCTCTCGACGCTGAGCGTGGAGATCTTGTGCTTGACATATGTGCCTGCCCCGGCTCAAAGAGCTTCGGAGCGGCTATCGACATGGAGAACGAGGGAAGAATCATGGCGTTCGACCTGCACGAAAACAAGCTGTCGCTTGTGCGTTCGGGGGCAAAACGTCTTGGTATAGATATAATAGAAACGTCGGGGCATGACGGACGTGACTACATATCGGAGCTTGAAAAAAAGGCTGACCGCATAATATGTGACGTACCCTGTTCGGGGTTCGGTGTCATCGCCAAGAAGCCCGAGCTGCGATACAAATCTGTCGCCGACTGCCGTTCACTTCCCGACATACAGCTTGCGATACTCGAAAACAGCAGTCGTTATCTTTCGGTGGGCGGATATCTGGTCTATTCGACCTGCACTCTGCTTCCGAGCGAGAACGAGTTGAATATTGCGAGATTTATCGAAAGGAATCCCGAATTTTGCCGAGTGGACTTTTCTGTCGGAGAGCTTAGCTCCGAGAACGGAATGCTGACGCTTTTCCCCGACACACATGGCACGGACGGATTTTTTATTGCAAAGCTTTCAAGAAAACAAAGACAGGAAGCAGGAAAATGAAAACAGAAGCGGAAAAGACCGACAACATAAAAACGAATAAAAAAGCCGAGCTGCTGTCGCTTTCCCTGACCGAGCTTGAGGAGCTTATGCTATCGGTAGGCGAGCCGAGATACAGGGCAAAGCAGTTGTTCTCTCAGCTTCACCGTGGACTTTCGCCCGCAGAGATGACGAACATAGGAAAGCTCACACGTCAAAAGCTCGGTGAGATATCCTATTATCATCTCCCCGAGGTCGAACGAAAGCTCGTCTCTGCGATAGACGGAACGGTAAAATATCTCTTTCGGCTGTGTGACGGAAACTGCGTTGAGTCCGTCGTAATGAAATATGAGCATGGAAACACCGTCTGCATCTCCTCGCAGGTAGGGTGCAGAATGGGTTGCAGGTTCTGTGCATCGACCATCGGCGGAAAGGTAAGAGACCTGACACCCGGAGAAATTCTCGGTCAGGTGATAGCCGCCCAAAAGGACTGCGGAGAGCGGATCTCAAACATAGTTATGATGGGAATAGGCGAACCGCTCGACAATTACGACAATGTGCTGAAATTTTTACGCCTTGTCGGAAGTCCCGACGGACTGAACATAGGATACAGGCACATCTCGCTTTCGAGTTGCGGTGTAGTCGATAACATCTATCGACTCGCACGTGAAAATCTTCCGATAACACTTTCGATCTCGCTTCACGCCTCCGACGACGAAACACGCTCGCAGATAATGCCGATAAACAACAGATGGAATATCTCAGAGCTTCTTTCTGCCTGCCGTGAATATTTCGCCGCAACAAATAGAAAAATATCATTTGAATATACGCTCATCGACGGCAAAAACAGCTCGGTCGCATCAGCCGAACGCCTTGCCGCACTCCTTAATTCAAATCTTCGTTCAAAGACACAAACTATGCCCATTCACGTTAATCTCATTCCCGTAAACGAGGTCGAGGAAAGCGGTCTTAAACCGCCCGATAAAAAAAGCGTCGCTAAATTCGTCGCCGCCCTCGAAGCCAAAGGAATACGTGCCACCGTCCGCCGAAAGCTCGGCTCTGACATAAACGCCTCCTGCGGTCAGCTACGAAGAGCTGCGGGGAATTCAGGTGAAGCAACGGATGTGAAGAACTGCGAGTAACACATCGCCTGACGGATATACATAACACAACAAAACCGAAAGTGAGAGTATATCCGAATGAAGCACAGAAACGATACCCGAGTAAAAAAACTCGACAAAGAGATACTTTATCGCCAAAAGGCACTGAAAACTACAAAGCTTTTGCTGCGAGTCGTTGGCTCGGTATTCGTGCTGGCAGTGCTTTGTGCCACAGTGGTGATATCCTCACTCTTTATGACGACAGACGGCAGAAGCAGGTCTGTATCTGTTCCGAATTTGATAGGGCAGGTATATTCCGAGGATATGGGCTATGACAGCCGATTTTTCACGCTTGATGTCGGATATGAATACAGCGACTCGCAATCCGAGACGGCAGGCACTGTCATCTCGCAGTCGCCGTCACCGGGGGCGGTTCGAAAGCTCGTCGAAAACGAGCGAAAATGCACCCTTGAGCTAACGGTAAGTCTCGGCAAAAAAACCTCCGAGCTATCGGATCTGAGCGGAGTTGACGAAAGAGAAGCGAGAAACCGACTTCGCTGTCTCGGACTCGAGCTTAAAATAAACACAGTCGGTAAATACAGTGATATTTACGGTATTGGCGACGTGATATCGACCTCACCTGCGGCAGGAGAAGCTCTTTTTGTCGGAGATGAGGTGACGCTCTTTGTAAGCCTTGGCAAAAGAGTCTCATCGGTATCGCTCCCCGACCTTATCGGAATGAGCGAAACGGCGGCAAACGCTACGCTCTTGGCACACGGGCTTCAGGTCGGTGAGGTCATCTACTGTGTTTCGGGCAGACCTGTCGGAACGGTCATCTCCCAAAGTCCTGCCAAAACGGCAACGGTATTGGTCGGAACGAAGGTAAACTTAAAGGTAAGCTCGGGACTTTATTATAATTCAGATGAATAGCAGACAAATAAAAAACGCAGAAGGAAGCTATGGAGTATAAAACAAGAGGAAAAATAACAAAGGGTGTCGGAGGTCTTTATTCGATAGAGCTTGCCGATGCCGAGACTCACAAAAAAATATACGGTGATATGCCCTCGCCGCTTGGCGGTGCGAGGGTGGTGTGTCACGCCAAAGGCTCTTTCAGGCACGAAAATATAAAGCCGTATGTCGGAGACAGCGTTGAGGTGACATATTCGGATATGTCCTTTACGACGGACGGAGATACCGTCACGCCCGACGCAAACGGTGCAGGTGTCGTCATCTCCTCGATATGCGACAGACGTAATTCACTGATACGTCCTCCTATCGCAAATGTTGACTATATGTTCGTGACTATGGCGTGTGCTTCGCCCGAGCCTGTTCTCGAAACGGTTGACAAGACTCTTTCGATCCTCGAATTTAACGGCATTGAGCCGATAATAGTAATTTCAAAAAGCGAGTTGAGACCCAAACGTGCAGAGGAGATAGGCGAGATATACCGCAAGGCAGGCTTTAAAGCTTTTGTTCTGAGCTGCCGAGAGGGAAACGGTGCAGATGAGATAAAAAAATTCATTTTTGACACTCTGCCGTCTCACACGATAGCCTTTTGCGGAGCATCGGGTGTCGGAAAATCGACTCTCATAAGTCTCATCTTCCCCGAGCTTCAGCTTGCAACAGGCGAGATAAGCCAAAAGATCGAGCGAGGAAAGCACACTACCCGCTGTACCGAGCTTTTTGCCATCGAGACAGACCGTGGCAGAGGTTATATCGCCGACACGCCCGGCTTTTCGATGCTCGATTTTGAACGCTTCGACTTTTTCTCAAAGGACGATCTGCCGAATACCTTTCGTGAGATGAACGAATACATAGGGCAGTGCAGATACACCAAATGCTCACACACAAAGGAGCAGGGCTGTGCGATAGTCGAAGCCGTCAGGCAGGGCAAGATCCCGAAAACACGGCACGACAGCTTTGTTTCCCTTTTCGGCATTCTCAAAAACAAAAAGGAATGGGACAAGTGAATAGAGCATACTGAAAGGAATACCTATTATGAAAGCATTTATTTATACAGGAGGGGAGATCTTCCCCGAATACATAACCGAGCATCCCAAGGACAGCGATCTGTGCATAGCCGCAGATTCGGGCTGGGACAACGCCGAGAAGACAGGCGACAGGAACCGTGTTTCTTTGCTTGTTGGGGATATGGACTCGGTGCGTTCCGAGTACCGTGAGTTTGTAAACGGAAGCGGAAAGCACCTTGAAATAATCAAGGTACCGTCTGAAAAGAACCTCACCGACACCCAGATCGCCGTCGAGACGGCTATCGAGCGTGGGGCAGACGAGATCGTCATTATAGGCGGTATCGGCGGCAGGCTCGACCACACGATGTCGAATATTTCGATACTTGAAGATATGTTCTTTCGCCACATTCATGCGACACTTGTAAACGGGCAGAGCCGTGTGCGTTATATCCGCTCGACCAGCCATTTGGTAGGCAGAAGCGTCAGTTACAGATATCTTTCGGTAATTGCGGCAGACGAGTGCGTAAAGGGCGTTTCGATCGAGGGCTGCAAGTACCCGCTCAAAAACCACAAGCTCGAACGCAGACTTCAGTTTGCTGTGTCAAACGAGCTTGTCGGCAACTGTGCCTTGATCTCGGTCAAAAAGGGCGGAGTCTACATCATAGAGAGCAGGGATCTGCTGTAAAGGCTCACCTTTGCAATATTTTTTCTATTTCGCAGATATACATTCGGTGAATGTCTCCGTCAGAATAAAACTGCGAGAAAAGATCGGCTTCGGACTTTTGGGAATTTGTGCATTCACAATTATCCCGAAAATGCTCGAAGCCCTCTTTTTTTATGTCCTGCGAGTATATCGGACGGCACAATATCACGCTGTCGGCATCGGCAACATACGGAATTCCGCTTTCGCTGTAGGCACATCCGATACGGCATTCGGCAAATTTATCGGTGTCGGCTCCGCTGTGACCTCCGCAAAATGCCAAGACCCTTGCGTTTTCCTGTGTCGGTGCTAAAAATGAGAGCGAGATCCCGACGCCGACCGAGCCTTCGATATTTTTGTATGTATACCTGCTGTGTCGGATAGCGCAAAAGCAGACCGCTCGCCTCCACATTATGCCGACTCCTCCCCATGTCGCTGTCATTATGTTCGGCTTGCCTTTTCCTGCGTCTTTTGTTCCGATAAGCATACCCTTGCCTATGTTCATTCTTTCGGTGCTTTGAGAAAACAGTATCTCTTTTGCTTTTTCGCCTGAGTATTCTTTAAAATTGGTCATCGTAGTACCTCCGATTTTCTTTAGTCCTGAATTTATGATATGATGATATTGATAAAAGAGTGAAAAATCAAAAAATTCCGAAATCGGTTTACAAGATATTGATTTTGTGATAAAATAATAAAATCTTAACGGCGGATCTGCGAATTTTTATGCTTTCGGTTTCCGCTCTATATAAATGAGGTGAATCTTTTGGAATTTTTGAGAAAACTCCCTATACCCAAGGAAATCAAAGAACAGTTTCCGCTTAAACCCGAATACGCAGAAAAGAAAAAAATACGTGATGCCGAGATCGCTGACGTTATGTGCGGCAAAAATGACAGAATGTTGCTCATAATCGGCCCTTGCTCTGCTGACAGAGAAGATGCTGTGCTTGACTATACCTCTCGCCTTGCTAAGATCTCCGAAAAGGTCAGTGACAAGCTCATAATCATACCCAGAATATATACAAATAAGCCCCGCACTACAGGC
>JAFPCR010000083.1 GCA_017390195.1 Clostridia bacterium
GGGAACGATGTTCTGAGCACCTGCACGGGCACGGCGAAGGTCGCCTTTTCTGTGAGGGACGTCAAGGATCATCTGGTCACCTGTTTAAGCATGAACGGTTGTCATGATACCGGACTGGATGGGAGCGTAATCGTTGAGAGCCTTAGCCATAGGAGCGAGGCAGTTTGTTGTGCAAGAAGCAGCAGAGATGATCTGGTCATCAGCTGTAAGAGTATCGTTGTTTACATTGAAAACGATAGTCTTGAGGTCGTTTCCTGCGGGAGCGGAAATAACGACTTTCTTAGCACCTGCATTGATGTGAGCCATCGACTTCTCTTTAGAGCAGTAGAAGCCTGTGCATTCGAGAACGACGTCAACGCCAAGCTCACCCCAAGGGCAGTTAGCAGCGTCCTTCTCTGCGTAGATCTTAAGTGTCTTACCGTCAACTGTGATAGTGCCTGCTTCGTCATTAGCTTCAACGGTGTGACCCATAGCAAGGTAGTTACCCTGAGCGGTATCATACTTAAGAAGGTGAGCGAGCATCTTAGGGCTGGTAAGGTCGTTGATAGCAACTACCTCATATCCCTCTGCTCCAAACATCTGGCGGAAAGCGAGACGTCCGATACGGCCAAAGCCGTTAATGGCAACTTTAACTGACATAGTAAAAATCCTCCGTTTTATATATTTTAAAATTTTTCTGTATCTCGGCACTGACCGCCCGTGATAAATGCAAGGCATACACATGGCATAGCCGGTCCTATGATATTTTAACTCAAAAATTTAAATTATACAATAGATTTAGGAAAATTTTATAATTTTTGTTAAAATATATTCATTTTACAAATATTTTTCTGAAAAAATGTACATTTTGACCTATATTTGGGGCAAAAATATTGCATTTGCTTTCAAGATCGATCAGATCTGCCCCATATTAGTTAAAATGAAATGAACATATTTCATTTGAACGAAGTGAGAAATATCTCCTACCATGTTTTTCAGCTTTTTTGAAAGAACGGCGTTTGAAAAACGTACAAGATAACGTACATCCTTGTATTTTTTGCGAGTTCCGACAGAAGAGAAACCGTCAGCCGTGATCCTCCACAGCCATTCAAGTCCCATTTTGCACATCACCTTTCCTGCACGTCGAACCTTACCCGACCAAACATCAAAGGTTCCGCCTAAAGCCATAAACAGGCGTACATTCAAAAGCTTGTCACGGTTTTGGAGTATCCACATCTCCTGTTTTGGAAATCCGAGACAAACAAAAACAATATCCGCACCGCTGTCGGCTATTTTCTTTACGACCTCTGCCTCCGAGCCGTAACCGTCGGCATATCCGCATATGCAAAGACCTCCGATCCGCTCCGACATCTGCTCTGCGGCTCTTTTTGCGACATAAGGGGAAGCACCGTAGAAAAACACCCTCAAATTCTTCTCTGCCGCCCTTTTCAGCACGGTCTCGGCAAGCTCGATACCTGTCACCCTTTCGCTTATCGCTCCGTTTCCGTACAATATCCTCGATGCCACCGCAACACCAGCACCGTCAGGAATGCGAAGCTCTGCCGAATTTATCACGCTTTTCAGCTTTTCATCACGCAGACACTTCCCTATCATACAGGAATTCGGCGTAAACACCGCATATCCCGAACGGTGGCAAAGAGCTTCGTCCGTCTGCTTTTCAGCCGATGCCCGATCCGAAGCATTTATATTCACACCGAGTATATCTATATCGACCATAATAATTATTTTCTCCTGTTTTTGATTTTTTGAAATTTTATAGTCGTCTTTCGTCAAAAAAAACGACTCTCCGTTCTTGACAATACATAAAGTATAAATTATAATATAGATAATTATGAAAATTTTTGCTCGTTCAATACGAAAGGAAAAGACAAATGGCAAACGATAAAAAGATGGTCGAAGCGATAACATCAATGGATACCGACTTCGCCCAGTGGTACACAGACATCTGCAAAAAAGCAGACCTCATTGATTATTCTTCCGTAAAAGGCTGTATGATTATACGCCCCTACGGATATGCGATCTGGGAAAATATTCAGGCAATACTCGACCGACGCTTCAAGGAGCTCGGTCATGAAAACGTCTATATGCCCATGTTCATTCCCGAATCCTTGCTCAATAAAGAAAAAGATCACGTCGAGGGCTTTGCTCCCGAGGTAGCATGGGTAACACACGGAGGAAGCGAAAGGCTCACAGAGAAGCTCTGTGTCCGTCCGACCTCCGAAACACTTTTCTGCGAGCATTACGCAAATATCATCAAATCCTACCGTGACCTCCCCAAGCTCTACAATCAGTGGTGCTCGGTCGTTCGTTGGGAAAAGACGACTCGTCCCTTCCTGAGAAGCAGAGAGTTTTTGTGGCAAGAGGGACACACGATGCACGAGACCGCAAAGGAAGCACGTGAAGAGACCGTACAGATGCTCAACGTCTACGCAGACTTCCACGAGAACGACCTTGCGATACCGGTAGTAAAGGGGGCAAAGACTCCGAGCGATAAATTTGCGGGAGCAGAGGACACATACGCTATTGAGGCTCTCATGCACGACGGAAAGGCACTTCAGGCGGCAACCTCTCACTATTTCGGTGACGGATTCGCTAAAGCGTTCGACATCACCTATGCAACAAAGGAAAACACACTCGCACACCCCTACCAGACATCATGGGGCTGTACGACAAGAATGATAGGCGGAATAATAATGACACACGGAGACGACAACGGACTCGTACTCCCCCCCGCAGTTGCTCCGATACAGGTCGTTATAATCCCCGTTGCCGCACACAAGGAAGGCGTTATGGAAGCGGCAAACGCTCTGCGTGAAAAGCTCTCAGCTCACAAAATAAGAGTTAAGCTCGACGACAGTGACAACTCACCCGGCTGGAAATACGCAGAATACGAAATGAAGGGCGTTCCCGTAAGAGTTGAGATAGGCCCTCGTGATATTGAAGCAAACCAGTGCGTGCTTGTTATGAGACACAACCGTGAAAAGCTCTTTGTTTCGCTCGACGGTATCGAGCAGACTGTTGCCGAAACACTCGTAAAGGTTCGTGACGGAATGTACGCAAAGGCACTTGAGAACCGTGACCGCAGAACATACGTCTGCCGCACGATCGACGAGATCAAGGAATCGGTTGCAAAAGGCGACGGATTCGTCAAAGCAATGTGGTGCGGAAGCGAGGAGTGCGAGGATGAAGTAAAGGCACAGACAGGTATAGGCTCACGCTGTATCCCCTTCGGTGACGAAAGCGTCTCCGACGTGTGCGTTTGCTGCCAAAAGCCCGCAAAGAAGCTCGTTTATTGGGCAAAAGCATATTGATAGGCTGAGATTTTCTATTTGAGTCTGACAAAATAAAATACAAGAACGGAGAGAAACGGATATGAGCAGGATTTTCGCATATATCAGGTCTACGGTACGTAAGGTCGACCCGATATTGATGGTCTGCTGTGCCGTTCTCTCCGTTTTCAGTCTCGTGACCGTCTACGGTGCTGTCGATAACTTCGGCACGAGCAAATTGATCATGCAGCTCGCAATGACCTTGGTAGGAACAGCGTTGACATTCTTGATAGCGGGTATAGATTTTAAAAATTTAGTCGACAAGCTATGGATCTGGATCATAATAGGCTCGTGTGCGATCTTGGCGTTTACTGCGATCTTCGGCTCGAGCGGTGCGTCCAGAGAAACGACAAACAAAAGTTGGCTGATAATCCCGCTCGTCAATATCGGTATCCAGCCGTCCGAATTTATAAAAGTCACCTTTATATGTACACTTGCACGGCATCTCGCCTCACTGAAGCCGGGAGATATAAACCGTCCGAAAAAGCTTCTGCCTCTTCTCGCACACGCAGGGATAATATCAGGTTTTGTGCTTGTGTCGGGAGACCTCGGTGTTGCCCTGATCTATCTTTCAATAGTCCTCATAATGTTCTTTTCGGCAGGTCTGAGCCTTTGGTACTACACGGGTGGCATAACGGCGACCGTCTTGGCGATGCCGTTTATATGGAGCAAGCTCGCCCCCTATCAGCAGGAACGTATAATATACGGCTTTAATCCCTACCTTGACCCGACCGATAAGGGCTGGCAACCGCTAACAAGCCTGAAAGCTATCCAAAGCGGCGGACCGTTCGGAAACGGAATGTTCGGCGGTACACATTACGAAGCACTTGCTGCGTCGCACACCGACTTTATTCTCGCCACCTTCGGAGAAAAATTCGGCTTTGTCGGAATGTTCCTACTGCTTGCTATATGCTGTATCATCATAGTCCGCATAATAATGATAGGCTTTCGTTCAAAGGACAGATTCGGTATGCTCGTGTGTGTCGGAGTGGTTGCTTCGCTGTTTGCACAGATCATCGAAAATGTCGGAATGAGCATAGCAGTCCTTCCTGTTGTAGGGATCACATTCCCCTTTATGAGCTGCGGAGGCTCGTCGGTACTCGGTGTGTATATAATGATGGGGCTTATCCACAGCATATATTCTCATTCCTCGAACACACCCTTCCGTTCAAGCAAAAGCCTTGGACTTTCTCAATAAAACAATTTTACTTTTTTTCACACCTGTAATTTTAAATGTATAAAAATAACTGTCCCCCAATATAATGAGAGTGAAAGCGACTACATTATATGTTTTTGGGGGGCAGTTTCTATGTTTATCTATTCAATGAGAGCGAGTACAATAAAATTTTGCGGTGTATTATGTGTTGCACTTGTGGCTTTGATAACGCTTATCGCCTTTGTTCCGGCATACGGAAGTGAAGCACCCGACGCATCGGCGGGGCAGAATGTCGATTATAATTATGAAAAGATCAAAACAAATGATGACCGAATAGAATTTCTCTCACAGTTCGGCTGGCAGGTAAAACCGAATGCCGTTGCCGAGGAGGAGGTTCTGATACCCGAGCAATTTGACAAGGTGTTCAGCGGATATAACGAGATCCAACGCCGTCAGGGACTCGACCTGAGCAAATATAAAAAGAAGCTCGTCAACAGATATACATACGAGGTAACGAACTATAACGGCTACGAGGGTACGGTATATGCCAATATCCTTGTCTACCGAAACCGTGTTATCGGTGGAGACATATGCTCGGCAGATATCAGCGGATTTCTGCACGGGTTTGAGAAATGATAAATTGATAACAAAAACGGGCAGTTGTTAAAAAGCAACTGCCCGTTTTTCGTATTACACGTTACGCAAGAAGCGTATCCAGCTCTGTATATTCAAGACCTAAGCTGTCTGCAACATTGCGGTTTACGCACTTTCCGCCATAGATATTAACTCCGGCCGCAAGTCCCGAATCTCTTCTGCAAGCCTCTTCAAGACCCAGATTTGCAATATCTACCGCATACTTGAGTGTCGTGTTTGTCAATGCGATAGTCGAGGTACGGGGTACTGCTCCGGGCATATTGCCTACGCAATAATGCACGACACCCTCTTCGGTGTAGATCGGATCGTCGTGTGTGGTAACACGGGATGTCTCACAGCAGCCGCCCTGGTCGATAGCGATATCAACGATAACTGCACCCTTCTTCATAAGCTTCAGATGCTCTCTTTTGATAAGCTTGGGAGCGGCAGCTCCGGGAATAAGCACAGAACCGATAACAATATCTGCCTCCTGCAACGCCTTGCGTATGTTCGCCTCGGTGCTGTACATTGTCGTAATAGATGATCCGAAAATGTCCTCAAGATATGAGAGTCTGTTCGCATTTACATCAAGAAGCGTTACCTGTGCATCAATACCGATAGCCGCCTTTGCCGCATAAGTGCCTGCGACACCGCCTCCGATAATAACTATCCTTCCACGTTCAACTCCGGGAACACCGCCGAGCAGGATGCCACGTCCTCCAAAACCCTTTTCAAGGAATTTTGCTCCCTCCTGAACCGACAGACGTCCTGCTATCTGGCTCATGGGACGCAGGCAGGGGAGATTTCCTAACTCATCCTCCATCGTTTCGTAAGCAACTGCTTTTACACCCTTTTCTAACAGAACATTTGTCAATTCTCTGTTGGGTGCAAGGTGCAGATATGTATATAAGATCTGACCCTCTCTGAGATATCCGTATTCCTCTTTTTCGGGTTCTTTTACCTTGACTATCATATCACAGGTCGCAAAGACCTCGGCAGGGGTGGAAATGATAGTTGCTCCGTTCGATATATATTCTGCATCTTCGAAGCCTGCTCCCTCTCCCGCATGAGTCTCCACAAAGACCTCGTGACCGTTTGCTACGAGAGTCTGCACATTGTCGGGAGTAAGTCCGACTCTGTATTCATGATTTTTAAGCTCCTTTGTTGTTCCGATCTTCATTATTTTATAACCTTACCTTTAATGTCAAAAGGTTTCCTTTCTTTTATGTTGCTTTTCCAAGCATAATAATATTGTTAGCCCGCTCTGCCAAGCAGATCAGGGCGTAAAAGAAGCCAAATTCTTCACAAAAACGAGCTTTGCCGCTCGACTTTATTCTCCGAGTATATCGTCCTTCCAGCCGACGATCCTGCCGTCCTTTACAAATGCCCTCGGAACTCGCTCGCCGACACCGCAGATTATCTCATAGTTGACCGTGCCGTTTGATACCGCAATTTCATCAACGCCCGTGGCAGGCTCTCGCCCGAACACAACGACCTCGTCTCCGACCCTGCAATCAATATCCGAAACATCCGACATCAACTGATCCATACATATCCGACCGATGATCCCGGACGGTCTGCCGTTGATAGACAAGAAGTACCCGACCTGACCGTTCTTTCTCCTGAATCCGTCGGCATATCCGATCGGGATCGTGGCGACACGGATCTCCCTGTCGGCTTCAAATACCCTGCCGTAGCTGACGGTTTGCCCTGCCGCAACCGTTTTTATTTGAGCAACGACAGAATGCAAGCTCATAACGGGTTTAAGCTTCCCGATATTTTTGACCTTTACGGAGGGCTTCAGTCCGTAAAGCACCAGACCCGCCCGCACCATATCAAGATGAAACTCGGGATAATCAAAGATCGCCGCACTGTTTGCACAATGCTTGATCTTAAAATCTATTCCATAAGCCTTGAACATTTCAAGAGCCTTCATAAAATAGCCAAACTGCTCACGGGTGTACGGATCTCCGTTATCCCCCTCATCAGAAACAGCGAAGTGCATAAAAACGCCCTCTGCATCAAGGCTTTCGGACTTGCAGACCTCGACAGCCTGACCTATCTAAACTTCCGATCCGTCACGGAACAAAAATCCGATCCTACCCATACCCGTGTCGATCTTTATGTGTACCTTGACGGTAACACCGAACTCGGCAGCATTTTGGGCAAGGCTCATGCCGTAATCATAAGAAAAAACGCTCTGTATGAGGTCATTATCGGCAAGTATTTTTGCACAGTCACAAGACGTGTATCCCAAAATAAGTATTGGCAGCGTTATGCTGTTCTGCCTTAGCTGAAGTGCCTCCTCGATATTCGAAACGGCAAGGTAATCTGCACCGAGCGTCTGGTACAACCGTGCCAGCTCGACCGCCCCATGCCCATAAGCGTTTGCCTTTATAACGCAACACACCTTGCTCTTTGTAGCTTTTCTTACTTCACGGAAATTATATATAGCATTGTCAAGATCTATCTCTGCCCACGCTCGTCTTTTTATGCTCGGGATCTCTCTGTTTTCATATTCGGTCATAGACAACTGTCTCCTGTATTAAAATTCAGCAATGTTTGCCTGTCCGAGATCAAAGATCCGTTCACATCCGATCTGCTCGGAATTTTCGAAAAATGTCCTCACGATCTATTCCTCGGTATAAAACCGTATGCTTTAATATTTAAAATAATGATAATTCCTGTGAAAATATCACTCAAGTGCCACATATTGAGGCAAATTTTGTCTACACAATAATATTATCACTTTGAAGGCGTACAGTCAAGTGTGTTTTTTTCATAGTGACCGTTTTTTATAAATTTTTTTGACATACCGAAAATCAAATAATAGGTCGGCTGATCCGCTTAATATGTTCTCCGCTCCTTGTATTTGCGTCGAAATGAGAGTGGTGGCAGCTGTGCAATGACTATTGCCAAGAACATAAGCACCGCACCGATCGCAACTCTTGCAGTAGGCAGACTTCTCTTAACGATACAGTCACCGACAAGAGAAAACACCGATTCAAGGCTCATTATCAAGGATGCCATCGTGGGATTGATTCCCGTTCGCTGACCGAATATCTGTAAGGTGTATGCCACTGAGCATGAAAACACTCCGACATACGTTATCGGGAACCACGCAGAAGCGATCGTGCCAAGTGACGGAGTCTCAAAGATCAGCATGGGTATCACACTCAAAGCACCTACTACGAGGAATTGCAAGCACGAAAGCCGAACACCGTCAACAAGTCCCGAAAATTTATCAACGGCGATTATGTGCAACGCAAATGCAAATGCACATGCAAGCATGACCAGATCACCCACAGCTATGCCTGCCCCTGCGGACTTTACACAGAGCAGATACAGACCCGCCACTGCCAGTCCGATGCACAGCCAAACGATCGGACGAATGGTGCGACCTGTAAAAATACCTATCACGGGGACTATCAGTATATACAGTGCCGTGATGAACCCTGCCTTGTCTGACGTAGTTCCCAAAGCAAAGCCTATCTGCTGGAGATTCGATGCAACGCACAGCAAAGAACCGCAGATCAGTGACGCTGAGAAAAGCTTTCTGTTTTCCTCTTTTTTGTTTTGAGGACGCAAAAAGCTTCCGTCACGCCGTCGCAAAATATCCATAATAAATATGACGGGAACGAGCATGACAGCCCCTATCAAAAATCTTGCGGCGTTAAAGGTAAATGCCTCTACTCCTGCCTTATCAGCCAACTCCTGCATAATGAACGAACTGCCCCAAAGCATTGCGGTAAAGATCAACATTATACTTCCCTTGGCATTGTTTGCTCTCATTTTTGAACCTTTCCTTTAGGCAAGCCCTGCCCGATAAATATAAAATTCGGTAAGCTATGCCTATTGATTTTTTGCAGTTTATTTATTATAATATTATCAGAGGAATAAATCAACCCGATACATTGAAAATTTTTCTGTTTGATTTTTTGAAGGAGACTCGGCATGGAAGAAAAGAAAAGCGACGCAAAGAAGATCGTTCAACGCACATCAAACTGCGAGAGCTGTGAATTCTACGACTACGACGAATACTACGGCGAGTACACCTGCCGAATGAACCTCGACGAAGACGAGATGGTGAACTACCTCTCGCACAACACCGCCCACTGCCACTATTACCGCTATTACGACGAGTATAAGAGCGTGCACAAACAGATCTGAATATACGATCGGGGCAGACTCGCAATTGTGAGTCTGCCCCGTATATAAATTTTGTAATTTTTTAAGCTTTTACGTTATGCGATCCCGCCAACACGATCCGAGATATATCCGTCTATCTCACTTTCGGGAATTCCGAGTGCAATTGCCAGCTCACCGTACAGATATTTCTTTGCGGTTTCGCCGTATGAACGCTCTGTCTCGGACAGTCTGCGTTTTATCGAGGGATCATTTGCACGTCGGTAGATGGTCTTTGAAATGCGTACCCATTGAGCAGGCTCATAGGTCTTCATCGCCTCGTTGTACTTTTCCTTGAGGAGCTTTATATTTTCCTCATATATCCCCTCTATCGACGGTATCATATCGATGAGCTTTTCCGCCTCGTCACGTGTCATTATATGTCTCATATACACCTTGTCGCTGTCAACGGGGGCGTATATCGTTTCCTTAGGCTCCCTGACCGACGTTATGACATAGTATTCCCTGTCGGGCATGCCCTTAAAAGGTGTGTTGCAAATACCGGTGATCTGACAGATCCCACCCGAACTGTAAAAAATATAATCGTTGATGTTAAATTGCATAAAAGCTCCTATCCGACACGGCACAAAAATCGTGTTAAAAACAAAAATCTCAACATTGACCAAATGCACATGCAAATCGGTCAAACTCGATAAAAGTCAATAAAATCAAGGGCTTTTCTCCTGATTTAGCTTTCGTGTGTTCTGCTATATTTTACCACATTCAGCAAAAAAAAGACATAGGCAATTTGCACAAAAATAATTCTTATTTGGGCGAAAAAACTTTCAAGATGTCGATTTGAGGATTTTACGTCGGTTTAACATAACTATGCTTGAAGTTTAACTCTTGACAGTGTAAAATTAAAATAGTAAAATATATTTAAGTTTTGTTCCTGTTTTTTCGGCAATATATCGCCGAGATCAACGTAAATCGCTTATAAATCACAGTCGGAGGTGCATTTCATTTATGATCTATCTTGTAGAAGACGACAGTAACATTCGTGAGCTTGTAATATATACCTTGAATAATGTCGGCATCTCAGCTGTAGGCTTCGGTCTGCCGTCGGAATTTTGGTCGGCTATGGAAAGATCCACACCGTCCCTGATCCTGCTCGATATAATGCTCCCTCAGGAAAGCGGTATCTCTATACTCCGCAAGATACGCTCCTCCCCCGCCACGTCAAAGATACCCGTTGCCATGCTCACGGCGAAAGGCAACGAATACGACAAGGTGATCGGTCTTGATGCGGGAGCTGATGACTATATAACAAAACCGTTCGGCATGATGGAGCTGATCGCACGTATAAAAGCTCTGCTTCGTCGCTTCGGGGACAAAGAAAAAACAGAGGAGGAATACAGCATCGGAAATTGCTACGTATGCCCCCCAAAGCATATAGTGACCGTCAACGGTGAGAATATATCTCTCACGCTCAAAGAATTTGAAGTCCTCTGCCTGCTCCTTCGTAACAGAAATATAGTCCTCACACGTGACCGACTGCTAAATGAGATATGGGGATACTCATTTGACGGAGAAAACCGTACGGTAGATGTCTACATAAGAACTCTGCGTCAAAAGCTCGGTGCTGCCGGAGATATGATCGAAACGATCCGTGGAATAGGTTATAAAATCGGGGGAGAAAACGGGTGAAGGCTAAAATATTTAAAAAGATATTCGCCGCAACAACGTCGATATTCCTGATCTTCCTTATTATGATGGTAGGCGTACAGTTCACATTTTTCTCAAACCGACATTCCGATCTGATGAAAAAAGAGCTTGAATACCTCGTACTTGCCGCTAACGCAAACGGAACTGATTTTTTAAAGGATAAAGAGGGTTCGTCTGATATGCGTATAACACACATATCAAGCAACGGACAGGTCTTGTTTGACAGCTCTGCGGATATCTCGTCAATGGACAACCACTCAGAGCGTCAAGAGATCAAAGATGCCCTCAAGAGCGGATTCGGTGAAAGCAGCAGATACTCAAACACTATCATGGAAGAGACCGTATATTACGCACAAAGACTCAATGACGGCACGATCCTGCGTATCTCGTCAACACGCTATACAGTATTCACCCTGCTCATCAACATTATCTATCCTCTTTTGGGTGCACTTGCTCTCAGCCTCTTGATATCGGCATTTCTTGCCGCACGTGTCTCAAGCGGGGTTACCGAACCGATAAATAACATTGATCTCGAAAATCCCGACGAGCGTGATGTGTACGACGAGTTAAAGCCCCTCGTACAGCGTATCAATGCCCAAAACCGACAGATCCACACCCAAATGGATGAGTTAAAGAAGGAGCATAAGAAGCAGGATAAGATGCGTCGTGAATTTACGGCAAATGTTTCCCACGAACTGAAAACTCCGCTGACTTCAATTTCGGGATATGCCGAGATAATCAAGGACGGGATGGTTCGCAAAGAAGATATAGAAAGGTTTGCCGAAAAGATATACGACGAGACACAACGTCTCATAATCTTGGTCGGAGACATAATCAAGCTCTCCCAGCTCGACGGAGGCGAGGTCATATCACCCAAAGTCGATATCGACCTTTATGATGTCTGCCAAAAAACGCTTACATACCTCGAAAGCTCCGCAGAATCAAAGCACATATTCCTCTCGATCGACACAGACCCAAGCGATCTCAGACCGCATATCATGGGTTACGAAAAAATCATCCACGAGATAGTATACAACCTTTGCGATAACGCAATAAAATACAACCGTGAAAAAGGTGTCGTGGCGGTCTCTCTTTCGGAAAATTCCGAAAACATAATCCTCTCTGTTTCAGACACAGGAATAGGAATACCGCAAAACGAAATAGACCGAGTTTTCGAAAGGTTCTACCGTGTCGATAAAAGCCATTCCAAAGAGGTCGGAGGAACAGGACTTGGTCTCTCAATCGTAAAACACGGAGTGTCGTTGCACGGTGCAAGAGTCGAATTAAAGAGTAGCGTCGGTTTCGGAACGACAGTCAGCGTATTTTTTAATAAACAATAACAAAAAAGGGGCTGCGTAAATAACGCAGCCCCTTTTAATATCAAACGCTCTTTGCTAATTTTACAAAACCCCAGACCTAAACAGACCTTGAAACAGCCTGCTTACTAAAACATAAAATAATCGACAAGAGTTTTTGAAAGGTCTTAGGAAAACTTTTTTCAAAAAGTTTTCCTAACACATCTCCTACGCATCCCCTCGTAACCCTTACAGTCCGAAGAGGTTTTCGTTATAGAAGCCTTGGGCAATAAGCTGTTTAAAAGAGTCGACAACATGTTGTTTATCTTCCTTATAGGTAACTCCGAACCACTTGTCCTTAGTTTCAAGAAGCTTGACCGAAGCGATGTCTTTTTTGATCATA
>JAFPCR010000019.1 GCA_017390195.1 Clostridia bacterium
GCTTTTGCCCACTGATCTCAAACGGTGGGCATCAAGACCTTGAGCGCGTCGTAAATGCCTCTTACGGGGATAAGCTCTATATCGCAGTCAAAGGTCTTTTTTTCAACATTGCGGAAGGGAACTAATGCTTTTGTAAATCCGAGACGTGCGGCTTCCTTGACTCTTGATTCGATATTAGATACTGTTCGGCATTCTCCCGAAAGACCTATTTCACCCATAGCAACAAGGTCATCGGGAACTATCATATCCTTGTATGACGAGATCAATGACAAAGCGACAGCCAGATCCGAAGCAGGCTCGTCTATCCTAAGTCCTGCAATTACATTGAGATATGCGTCCTGCTGTGAGAATTTCAGTCCGAGACGTTTTTCGAGAACGGCAAGGATCAGATTCAGCCTGTTGTAGTCTATGCCGTTGGAGGTGCGTCGGGGAACAGGGAAGGCTGTCGGAGTTACAAGAGCCTGCACCTCGGCAATAAGCGGACGTGTTCCCTCCATCGTGCATACTGCACAGTTTCCGGGAACATTCTTCGGACGGCTCGCCAAAAGCATCTCGGAGGGGTTCTGTACCTCGCACAGACCTTTTTCCGTCATTTCGAAAACTCCTATTTCGTTAGTTGAACCGAAGCGGTTCTTTATCGCACGAATGATCCTGTATGATTGGTGGCGTTCTCCCTCAAAATACAGAACGGCATCGACCATATGCTCAAGCACCTTAGGACCTGCAATTCCGCCCTCCTTGTTTACGTGACCGACGATTATAACAGAGCAGCCCTCGCTTTTTGCCTTGCCGATAAAGGCGAGAGCGGTTTCTTTTACTTGAGTAACACTGCCCGGAGCAGATGCAACGGCGTCGGAATATATGGTCTGTATAGAGTCAACTATAATTACATCGGGTTTTATTTTCTCTGCCTCGGACATAATGTTTTCTATGTTGGTCTCGGTCAAAATGAATAGGTTCTGTCCCTTGACCGAGAGACGCTTTGCACGGAGCTTGAGCTGACCTCCCGATTCCTCTCCCGATACATACAACACACGTCGGTCTGCACCGAGCGAATCGGATATTTGCATGAGGAGCGTGGACTTTCCTATTCCGGGTTCACCGGAAAGTAAGACTACAGAGCCGACCACAAGACCGCCGCCGAGAACACGGTTAAGCTCTCCGAGTCCGGTCTCCGAACGCATATAAGCGGGAATTTCGAGATCGGTGAAAAGCAGTGCATGGTTGTCCGACGCAGAAACGAGAGATTTTCTTTTGGAATTATGACTCTTGGTCTCGTTCTCAACAACGTCCTCGACAAATGAGTTCCAAGCACCGCAAGCAGTACATTTTCCAAGCCATTTGGGGGATCTGTAGCCGCATTCCGAGCAAATATAGATAGCTTTTATGCCCTTCATTATATGTGTCCTTTCTTTTTAGATACAATTACAATCAGATACAATTACAATATAATTATATCATAACGGAGCTAAAAATCAACATCGGTTTCCAAAATAAATTCCGAGATAGACGTAAAGATCGAAAATGCTAACTGCCTGCGGTATTCCTTTGTGTTTAAAAGGGAACACTCTCGGGGATTTGAAAGGAAACCGCACTCGATCAAGATCGCAGGGGATTCGAGTCTGTTGAGTAAGAATATATTCGAGGAAGCGGGCTTGATCTTACGGGTGTTTTGCTTTTGCAGAAGCGATACAACATTTTTTCGTACATTTTCGGCGATCTCGGCAGAGCGGCTGTCGTTTGGTGAGTACCATACCTGCAGACCGCTGTACTGTTGCTGCGGAAATGAGTTCATGTGTATGCTCACAAAAACAGAATTTTTTGTTTCTTTGCCTATTTTGAGCCTTGCCGCCAGATCAAGTACTTTCTTTCGACCGTGGTAATCGACATTCCTATCATACAGTAAAATATCCTCGTCTCTCGTAAGCACGGTCTTTATTCCATTGCTTTCAAGCATATCACGCAACAGAAATGCGATGTCGAGATTGAGGTCTTTTTCAAAGCTTCCGTCAACGCCGACAGCACCTCCGTCTTCACCGCCGTGTCCTGCGTCTATTATCACCGTAAATTCAGCGTTGGTCTCGGAGCTTGCTTCGGTCGATACCGCCGAATATTTTATTGATCTTGAATTGAGCATAACAGCCAAACTGCACGCAAAAAGCATCACAAGAGAGAGTGATATTACATAGCGGATCCCGAATTTGGTGCTTTTCACGGAAAAACCTCCGATTTAAAAAAATATTTGTTGGAAATTATTTTTTTGCGACAGCATTTGACATGTTGACAAAAGACTTTTTATTTGATATAATATCTAACTAATAAAGTATATTTTGATGGGGGTAGATGTATGAACGAGGAAGTTACTTATCAGAGTAAATTTGCAAAGGAAGGGCTAACATTTGACGATGTTTTGCTCGTTCCCCAAAAGAGCAATATTTTACCTGCCGATATTAACATAAGTACACATTTGACAAAGAAGATCAAGCTCAACATTCCGCTTATGAGTGCTGCTATGGACACAGTTACCGAGGCAGACCTTGCTATCGCAATCGCAAGAGAGGGCGGAGTCGGAACGATCCACAAGAATATGCCTATCGAGGCACAGGCTGACCATGTTGACCGTGTTAAGAGAAGCGAAAACGGTGTTATTTCCAACCCGATATTCCTCGGCAAAGACAATTATGTTTATGAAGCCGAAGATATGATGCACAAATTCAGAATTTCGGGTATCCCGATCTGCGATGATAACCATAAGCTTATCGGTATCATCACAAACCGTGATATGCGTTTCATGGAAAATTTCAACGTAAGAATTTCCGAAGTTATGACAAAGGACAATCTTATCACTGCACCTGTAGGAACGACTCTTGCAGAGGCGCAGGAGATCCTTCGTCACCATAAAATAGAAAAGCTTCCCATCGTTGATGATAATTATAAGCTTTGCGGACTTATCACCATAAAGGATATAGAGAAGATATCGAAATATCCTAACTCCGCAAAGGACGAGCATGGCAGACTTTTGTGCGGTGCAGCAATAGGAGCAACGAAAGATGTACTTGACCGTGCAACCGCATTGCTTGCGGCAGGAGCAGACTATCTCGTTCTTGATTCTGCACACGGACATTCCGAGAATATTCTCCGCAGTGTTGCAAAGGTCAAGGAAACATTCCCCGAATGTCAGCTTATTGCAGGAAACGTTGCAACAGGTGAGGCTACACGTGATCTGATCCTTGCAGGAGCAGATGCGGTAAAGGTAGGTATAGGTCCCGGTTCTATTTGCACAACACGTGTTGTTGCAGGTATCGGCGTTCCCCAGATCACTGCGATCTGTGATGCCGCTGAGGTTGCATCTAAGTACGGAATTCCGATCATAGGTGACGGCGGTGTTAAATACAGCGGAGACATTACAAAGGCGATTGCCGCAGGTGCGAGCGTTATTATGGTAGGTTCTCTGTTCGCAGGCTGTCAGGAAAGCCCCGGAGTTGAAGAACTCTATCAGGGAAGAAGATTTAAGGTCTACCGTGGTATGGGCTCTATCTCCGCAATGGAACAGGGTTCAAAGGACAGATACTTCCAGGACGGAAACCGTAAGCTCGTTCCCGAAGGCGTAGAGGGACGTGTTCCTTATAAGGGAGCACTTGCAGACACAGTATACCAGCTTATGGGCGGTCTGCGTGCAGGTATGGGATACTGCGGAGCACCCACTATCGAGGTACTTCAAAAGACTGGTAAGTTTGTAAAGATAACAGGTGCAGGCTTGAGAGAATCTCACCCTCACGATATCAATATCACAAAGGAAGCTCCCAACTACTCTACAAACGGCTGATTATAGACAAAACGGACAAGCGGGTCGTTGCAAATGTTTGCAACGACCCGCTTAAATATTTTTAGGGGCTGTTGCTTTTGCAACAGCCCCTGAGTGCGTTGAATTTTACTTTCTTCTTATCTCGGAGAAAGGACAAACGTCATTGCTTCGGCAGGGAAGCAGACGTACTGAAAATTGAATATTCTTTTCAAGGATACAGTATTCGTTTTTGAGTGACGGACCGCAGGAGTTAGAGCCGACACCTATCATGCGGTAATCAATGTTGACTACTGTTTCCTTCATCGGTACAAGCTCATAGTCGTGAGCTGTTTTGGTAAGCTGTGCGGGAGTATAGTGACAGCAGTTGAAGCTGAAAGGCTTATTTACATCTGCAACAAGCAATCCGTGACCTGCTATCGACATGATCTTGCACCATTCGGTGTTGAAATGAGCCGAGTTTTCCTGAGGACGAACATAATGCTCAAAATTTTCTGTGACCGAGCATTCATATACACCCATCTTAGACGCATTTCTCTTGTCAATATAGCTTTCGACCGGTCCCATTCCGAAGTAAGCGAGCTTTTCTGTGCCTTCGGGCATATTAAACTGTACTCCGAATCTCGGAATATTGAATATCTTCTCTGAAACAGACGCATCAAATGATATCTGCATACCTGCC
>JAFPCR010000084.1 GCA_017390195.1 Clostridia bacterium
TCGCATATTGCACGTCCTGTGCGGTATGTATCGGCGAGGTTCTGAGCCTTTTCCTTGACCTCTTTGACGGCACAGATAATTTCATCACGGCTCATTTCTGCCAGATCCTCATCGGGATAATCTATTTTTGCGTATACACTGCTGAGTATCTTACAAAAATCAGAATATATCTCGCCCGATCTGCGTTCGAGTGTACCGTTTAGACCCGAACGGGAGACGGAAAGCTGTTCGTCGGTCTTTGCTTCGAGCAGAGAACCGAGAGCCTCGGCGGCAGACAGCCCCATTTTCCCGTTGACAAAGGCACGGCGAGTAAACTCACCCGCCTCGGCAAGTCTTGCACCTGCGAAAAGGAAAGCTGAGAGAACGTTTCGTGTTACGAGAACACCTCCGTGACAGCTTATCTCAACAGTTTCCTCGCCTGTAAATGAATTCGGCGAAGAGAACACCGTTGCCAATCCCGTGTCAAGCACATAGCGTTCAGCTCCCGAAAAGCCTTCGGGACAGGACATTATCTCTCCGTATACTGCATATCTCGCAGGAACGGAGGCGAGGGATGGATATTTTTTTGAGGTGGGTACGAAGATTTTTGAGCATATCTCGATCGCATCGGCTCCGCTTATGCGGATAACGGCGATACCGCCCTTTCCGAAGGGGGTAGAGACTGCGGCTATTGTATCAAAAGTGCTGTTCATAAGATAACCTTTCTGCCAAAACTATAGGATCAAAAAGCACAAACGAGCTTTTCGATTGGAAGATATCCGTGTGCCGAGAGCTTGAGTGCTTGGTCGGCATCACGGCAAAGTCCGACGGCACGAGAGAGCTTTTTCATATCTACCGACATGGCAGAACGGCAATAGAGCTTTGCCTTGTACTCGTTCATTTTCAGCAACGAGGGGATCTCGTGTGCCGAATGTCCCTCGTCAAGAAGCATCTTAACAGATATGAGATCGCAGTATACCCTTGATATTTCGCTGAGGATATAGAGCGGTTTTACCTGCTTGAATTTCATATCGGACAGGTATTCGAGAGCCTTGTCGTGCCGACCGTCCATAATGGCATTTGCGAAAGCGAAGGAATCGTATTCCATAGCCGCCGTTGATACCTCTTCGACATCACGCCTTGTGACACGGGCATTTTTCTGCGGGTCGCAGAGTACGTAATAGCTTATCTTGTCTATCTCCGAGGACAGAATGAACATATTTCTTCCGCAATGCTCGACCGTAAAGGAGCAGACATCGGGGTCGGCTGTGACCGAGTTTGCCTCAAAATGCTTTTGCACCCAACGTGCAAGCTGTGACGGCGTGCTCGGCTCGAAATGCACGCAAGTCATAAAAGCCGCAAGCTTTGACAGGAGAGCAGATGGCTTTTTAGGAAGATACCCACTGTCAAATTTGTCGGCAGGACAGCAGAGAATTACTGTATTATAGTCGTAATCGGGCAAGAGCGAGAGAATATCGCAAAGCTCATCGATCTCGCTTGTCTTGAATTCCGAAAAGTCAAGACCCGTGACGCATATCAGCTTGTTATCGCTCATCATGGGAGGGGTAAATATCGCATTTTTCAGAGCTTCGGCAGAAAAGTCTGTTGCATCTATCTTGACGAGATTGAAAAGCTCAAATGCAGGCTCCGAGCATATAAGCGAGGAGGCGAGACGAATGTCGTTTAATTTCATATAATCCTCGTCGCCGAAGAACAGATATGCTCCGCCGAATGAATCCTTTATCTTCTTGCGAAAATCGGCTTCTGTCATTATTTTTATATCCTTTGTCGCCATGTTCACTCACGCTCCTTTCTTTTGCGGTATCTTGTTTTTTATTCAAAAAATTCTTCGTCGCCGCTCTTTTGTTGTCTGCGGCACTTCTTGATCGTTTCGATCAGCTCATCGTTCGGGGCAAAGATAACGAGTACGTCATTTTCGTTTATGGTTGCCTTGATGTAATATTTCCCCTTTTGTGCGATGTCGGGGTAGTATGAGTAGCTTTTTTCTACACCGAGAGAGCTTCTCAACTCGGCATCGCTACCTGCAAAGTCGCCCATATCGGTTATATCGGAGAATCCGATACGGCATACGGTGATACGTCGTTTGCTCTGTATCTCGTATATTGCAAATTCGTATCCGTCGGCGGCTTCTTCTATTGCATAGGTGAACTCACGCAGAACGAATTTTGTGATCAGCAGTATCGATACGAGAGCAAAGCAGAAACCGATTATCTGGGGTACGGAGCGGAGCTGGGGCAAGAACGAGCTTGACACGATAAGTATTGCCGCAATTCCGAGACAGACACAGGAAAGTGTGAGCCCTATCTTGTTTTTGTGAGGGGGACGGTATGAAAAAAGAGGCATTTTTTTATTCCTTTCGGGGTGTTGAAATTTCGGTAGAAATATATTTTGCCCGTTCGAGCAGATATGTGCGAGTGTTCTTTTCGGGGTCTTTTATTACCTCGTCGAGCAACCTTTCGAGAATAATGCCTATCGCCTTTCCCGATGCTATGCCGAGTTCGGAGATGTCATTCCCACGTAGTTTCAGCTCGCTAAGAGAGCGACAGTTGCTTGATTCTGCTTCGATGCGGATAAGCTCACGTATCCTTGAGACTTCCTCGGCATCACCTATGACCGAGAGAATGTCCAATACCGAGTCGAGATGCTTGCCGTATGCGTTCATGAGCCGACGTGCATTTTCGGGGGTCGGTTTCGGCAGAGGTTGGGTGATTCCCCTGACGGTTGCGGTGACGGCGGTAAGCGATGCGTTTGACGAACGCAGGGAACGCATCACTGCCACAGCCGACTTGACGGGATATTCGTCATTACGCAGAAGATATGCTATACGTGTTTCGGGTTTGTTTTCGAGCTTGTCAAGACCTGCATAGGTAAGAGGAGAGTTTTCTTCTCGGCAGAAAACATAGGAGTCTATGCCGAGACTGCACATAAGTCCTACCGTTCGTTCAGCCGTCTGTCCGCACAAGATTCCGAACAGCTCTGTTTGTATCCTCTCACGAGAGATGTCGGCGAGACGGGATCGACAACTCTGCATTGCCGAAAGAGTTTCACTTTCTATCTCGAATCCGAGCTTTGAGGCAAATCTCAAAGCTCGCAGGATACGCAAAGCGTCCTCGCAGAATCTTTGCTCGGGAATACCGACACAGCGTATCACTTTACGGTCGAGGTCGGCTTTTCCTGAGAACAGGTCAACAAGACCGTTCTGTTCGTTGTATGCCATGGCATTGACTGTAAAATCACGCCGTGCCAAGTCAAGGGCGATATCGTCTGTGAATCGAACACTGTCAGGGTGTCTTGAATCCGAATATTCACCGTCTATGCGGTATGTCGTTATCTCGATCAGGCCTCCGTCTATTATAACGCTCACAGTTCCGTGCTGGAGCCCCGTCGGTATGGTGCGATAGTCCGAAAAGACCGAAAGTATCTCGTTTGGCAGAGCTGAGGTTGTTATGTCCCAATCGTGAGGCTCTTTTTTAAGCATCATATCACGCAGAGATCCACCGACGATATAGGCACAAAAGCCTGCATCTGCGAGCAGAGAGAGGGCTTTTTTTACATTTGGGGGATAGTTCATACGTTCGCCCTCCGTTTCGGCTGAAGTTGTATACTCCGATTATATCACAATCGCCCCTTTTTGTAAAGAATTGCAAACGTCTACTTGAAAAAGTCTTGTGTCGGTTGTATAATGGAGCTGTAAATATAAAAAGGCGGTAAACACAGTGAATAACGAACAGATAGAAATAGAAGCGAAGCAAAGTGCGAGGAGAAGAAGATTACGTACTACCTGGAAGATCGTAAGATATGTTTTTATAGCACTTGTGATAGTGGTAAATGTGGCGATCGTGTGGAGACTTTGCTCCTCGTCCGACCCGTCATCAATGAGCCGACTGCTCATCAACGACAGGATATATGATGCTTTTGAGGAAAACAATGAAGACCTGAAGATATTCCGTCAGTATCATGATACGATAACACGTGTTGAACGCAACTACGGTTATTTTTCGATCACCGACAGCATATTCATTCCCGATGCGGAGCAGGCTCAGGTGGTTTTCAGATACAACAACAGTACGCTCGACTCTGTTGCAAAGGATTATAATTTAGACGAGCCTCTTTCACGTGACGAGGTACATTTTGATGTGTCTCTTGTCATAGTGTATAAAGACGGGAGCAAGGTACGCATTCAGGCCGATAAGGAATATTTGCACGACACAAAGACATTCTATAATTATTACAGATACAATTTTGACTCGGTAAAGATAGACGAAAGCGTAAGATATGTTTTTGTGGATATATATTATCTTGACGACCTCGACTATGAAAAGCAGTCATACGGTACGCTTTGGATCTATGACAGCGACAAAAAGAAAATAGATATATCCTTGTCGGGTGCTGACAGAAACGCACTGGTCGAGTACGGAAAGGCAAAAGCACCGTTGGTAAAATAAAAATGTTCGTGGCTGATTCACTTGTTGTGAATCAGCCACGAATTTATGTGTCAGTTACACTCGTTGAGCCACTTGAGAGCAAGTGTTGTCCAGGATTGAACGTGGGGGTTGATATTAGCGTCCCAGCCCGATGAGGTCTCCTCTGTTGCAAGTGCAAGACCGTGCACTCCGTGGGGGTAGATATGAAGCTCGAAGGGAACTCCGTTTTTACGGAGAGCGTTTGCCAGCATCAGAGAGTGCTCCAACGGAACACAACCGTCGTCAAATGTGTGCCAAATGAATGTGGGGGGTGTTGTCGAATCGATATTTTTATCTATGGAGTATCTGACTCTTAATTCATCGTCGGGGTCTTTTGAACCGCAGATATTGCAGGCTGTACCCTCATGTGTGTAGGGCTTTTCGGTAGAGACAACGGGGTAAGAAAGGATCATGCCGTTGGGACGTCCGATACCCAAGGGAGCATCGCCGAGAGCCTCGGTAACCTCGGGAAGATTCCAAAGCACACCGCAGGCTGCGGCAAGGTGTCCGCCTGCCGAAAATCCGATGGCAAAGACCTTATTCGGATCTATGTTGTATTCCTCTGCGTTTTCACGAATGTGCTTTATTGCAAGAGCACTCTGAATGATAGGAGCAGAGCCTGCTGCTTTTTCACGAACGCTGTAACGCAGCACGAAGCAGTTAAGACCTGCCGCTATAAAGAACTTTGCAATAGGCTCTGCTTCACGGTCGGAGGTGAAGTCGTATCCGCCGCCGGGGCAGATGAGCATTGCTTTTCTTGGGGGATTCTTCAATTCGGGCGAGTTATAGCTTATGTATGCCGTCATATATGCTTCGGGATATTTTTCTGAGAGATAGATGTCTTTTACGATCATTTTGTTGTTCCTTTCGCAATACAAAATATATTATATTTGAATTATACTATAACAGCGGAGCTAAGTCAAGAGAATAACTGCTTTTTTTGGCAGAACATGGAGTTAAAATTATGTTGTTTGTTTTGCGAAAGCACAAAGCACCCGAAGCTTCGGGTGCTTTATATCTTATATTCTTCCGTTTTCTATATCGGCTATGAGTGCGGCGATCGCATCCTGATCAAACGGAACGGTCACACGAGTTGCTCTTTCCTTTACGGCATCAAAGGCGTCTTCTACGGCGTAGCTTACATCAACATGGTCGAACATCGAAATATCGTTTTCATAGTCGCCGATACATATGATCTTTCTTTTCTTTCCTTCTTCTCCGAGCAGAGACATCACGTGATCGATGGCGTGTCCCTTGTCACTATCACGGGCTTGGATCTCAACTCCGCCCACCCACGAGCGTGTCACGATATAGCGGTCGCCTGCGATCTGTTCGAGGATCTTTTTGTCTATGTCACTCAGCTCCTGCTCCCTCGGAACGTGGATAAGGACCTTAAAAACAGTGAAGGGAACAGAGCGGATACGCTCATACAGGTCGGGTTCGGAGAAATCTATTTTAACAGAATCGTTTTCAGAGAAAAGCAAAACGTCTAATACGCCCTGCATAAGCGGAAGAGCCTCACACACGGTATCGAGGATAGCTCGGTCGGCGGGACGTTTGTATATTATCTCGTCTGTATTTATGTCGTATATTATAGCACCCGAGGAGGTTATCATATATGTATTCGGAACGAAATCGGGTTCGAACGAGCGGAAAAATTCACGGAAACGTCCTGTGGCAATGGTAAAAAGACCGCCGTTCTGTTGGAAATAGCGGACTGCCTCAAGGTTCTTCTCGGAAATGACCTTTTTGTGTCCAAGAGTTCCGTCATAATCCGAAAATATGATATAGCTGTCAAACGGTTCCATAAAAAACACCCACGCTCTTTAAAGCAAGGTTTTCCTTCCTGAGAAATTTTTTGCCTTAACCATAAGTGTAAGATATTTTTATTAACAGATGATTAAATGTGTGTTTTAGAAAAGTGAATTTGCAAAAGTGTCTTAAATAATTTGCACACGATAGCAAAGTCACGGGAAAAATTCATCTGCTTCTGTAACGTGAATGTGACCGCTGTCTTTTTTCGTAGGCGGCACAGCAGAGGGCTGAATTATATATTCTGAACACAGTTGCCCGAGAGACTCCGAGATATTCGGCACATTTTTCGACAGGCTGATTTCTTATAAAGTGGTAGTATAAGACGAGTCTTTTTTTATCTGCCGAAAGATTCATGATAAAGCGTCTTATTTCGATCATCTTTGCACGCCACAGTGCCTCATCGCCGCCCGGCGAGTCGGAGGAGGTGTCACCGACACCGTCGTCGGGTTCGGCAAACTGTCTTTCATATCGGCTGACGGCTATCATTTGCTTGGTCAAGAGGTATTCACCGAGGTAGGCTTTTATATTTTCAATCTCTTCTTGAGAAACATCATTGTATAACTTGCTTTTTCTTCTTTCCATAACTTTTTCCTTTCGTCGTGTGATTAGGCAATTGTTGTGACCGCTGCCGACCGAGAGATTTAATATAAAGGCCGTTGTTTCGGAAACGCATACGGGGCATTACGGATTTCCGAAATGTATATCCTCGAAAAACGATCTGTGCAAATCTTGTGAATTGCAAATATTTTTTCGACAAATAGCGACTTTTTACCTCTTTTCTATTGACAAAACGGTTTTGACAGGTTATAATATTCCTGTGAGCATAGTATATCGGATTTCCGAATCAATGTCAATAGGATTTTCGGATTTCCGAAATTTTTTTACAAAATGTCTCAAAAGGTGATACATGAATTACAATATAATTGAAAATATGCTGAAAACTAAACATACGACCGTCTACAAGCTCGCAAAGGCTACGGGAATATCTCCGTCTACTTTTTCGGATTGGAAGAGTGGCAGATATACGCCAAAGGCAGATAAGCTTTTGCTCATTGCGGATTTTTTCGGAATGAGTCTTGATTCGCTTATGGGTTACGACAGCGACGAGGGTAACTCTGCCCCAAACCGCATAAAGCCTAAACATATGCTTCCAATAGTAGGAGAGATCAGGGCAGGCAGTCCCATAATTACAAACGAGACCTTAATAGGCTATGAGGCAGCAGACGTCAGCGATCCTCATGATTATTTCTATCTGCGTGTCTGTGGCGACAGCATGAAAAACATCGGCATGGTAAACGGCTCACTCGTTCTTTTCAAAAAACAGCAGTATGCCGAAAACGGTGATATAGTTGCCTGCCTTGTCGGAGGCGAAAACGCCACCGTCAAACGCTTCTATAACCAAAACCGCAAAATTATGCTCGTTCCCGAAAACGACGAATACTCTCCCATCCCTCTTTCTCCAGAGAGCTTTGAAAGTGGCGAGACCCGTATCCTCGGTGTTGCCAAAGAGGTCAAGATCAAGCTGTGATGGATGCAGGGAGAGGCGACGAGAAAATTGGGAGCGATATGCAGGTTGAAATCTCTATGATATAATAAAAGTGATTTGACACCGCAAAAGATCTTGGTCAGTCACATGTGAGTGGCGTTCTGAGATCTTTTGCGGTGTCATGTTTTCTTTGCCCATTTCAGGGGCTACGATCTTTATTGAATGTTTCTGATTTTAAACTGATCTTGGGTTGTTCTTAGCAGTAGTGATGCTTATTTCTTTAACGCATTCCAAGTTCTTTCGGAAAATGCAGGCATACGCTCTGCAACAAGTGCATATTCTTGTTGGCAAAGCTCCTCCGGGTCATCCGCACCGACAAAATTGTCACCCCAGGCACAAAGCTGTGCACCGATCACCTCTCCCTCATCCTCTTTGAGCATGAGACCGTTCGGGTAGGCGGCACTCTTTTCATACCAATTGTGCCATGTGCGGATATCCCAATCAAGGATCTCCTTGGGGCTTCGATATTTAGTCGGACATACGATATAAAGCGGGACCCACGAGGCGTTGATGATCTTGAATCCGCTATTTACAAGGCGGTCAGCCGTTTGATAATATGACTCCCACGCCGCAACGATTACGTCCTTTGAAATGCGGTCGTTGTATTCCTCGGCGAAGCCCTCCCAAACGATGGGGGTGCATCCGAGTGCAAAAACGATATCGGACACACGGTGGATATATTCCGCATAAAGCTCGGATACAGATTCTATTCCATGTTCCTTCATATAAGCCTGAGACGGTTTGCATTTTTCCCACTCGGAGAGCCTTCCTTCTTCGCCGCCTATATGGATATAGGGAGAGTTCGGGAACGTCTCATGTACATATGCGAAGATCTCCTCAAGTGCCGAGAAAGTATTCTCGGATGCACTCATAATGTCGCATTCTCCGAACACTTCCGGATAAGTGTAGGTCAGGGCACGGGAGTGACCGGGAACATTGATCTCGGGAATAATTGTTATGCCTCTTGCTTCAGCGTATTTGGCAAGAGCAGAAAGCTGTTTCTTGGAATATTTCCCCTTTATTTTAGGAAATGCGGGGAGCTTGAGCGTAAAGTTTTCGTTGTCGGTCAGGTGAATTTGAAAATATGACAGTCTGTTCATGTAACAGAGGTCGACATATTTATAAAGATATGAAATATTATGGGGATAGCGTGCCGTATCGAGCATAAAGGTTCGGTAGCAAACGTCCGGCTCGTCCTCAATAAGACAGCAGTCATAGCTTATACGTCCTTTGTCACTTGAGATCAAGCCCAAAAGACACGAGAGTGCATTGTTCATTCCCTTGTGCTGAGAGGCGGTAACGGTTATGCTTGATTCGTCGCAATCGATCGTATATGCCTCGTTTTCGAGCTTTTTGTCATATTTAAGCACGATGCCGCCTTCGACGTTTTTAAATACAACGTCGTGTATGCTCTCGGCATATGTGCAGAAAACCTCAGCTGCCTTTGCGAATCGTTTGTCATACAGTATGTATGCGGGGACACAACCCTTATTATTTCTGTCGCAATACTGCTTCGGAATGGGCATAATACTTTTCCTTTTCATATTGGTTCGCTCCTTTGATTTGTGTTTGTGAAACTGGTAGATGGAAAATTCTAAAAGTTCAAGCTCTTGTCTTTGAATTGTATTTATCACTCTGTACTATCGATTATGGCACATATTTTCCGATTTGTCAACGGCAAAAGATCGAATATTTACAATCGAGATTGTTATGGACGACGATTATGCTTTGATATATAGAAAATCCCCGAACAGCCGAGAGAGTCCTACTGTTCGGGAATTGCTTTTTATAATGCTTTTTCAAAGGCATTGTATTTTGGGGGATCATCGCAAGAAAATGTGCAACAGCTTTTCATAGAGCTTGCTCTTATACGGTTGATATCGCATAGGCAAGTCAAGCCAAGTCTTTTTATCCACGATGGATTTGTAATGCGAGAAGGCATCAAAACCGTCCTTGCCGTGATAGCTTCCCATTCCGCTTTCTCCTACACCGCCGAAGCCCATGGCACTCGTTGCAAGGTGAATGACCACATCGTTTATGCAGCCTCCGCCGTAGGATAGCTCGGAGGTAACACGCTTGATATGCTTTTTATCGCTTGAGAAAAGATAGAGTGCCAGAGGCTTATCCTTTGCTTTCAGCTCATCCACGACCGCATCAAAATCGTCGAAGGCGAGGATCGGCATAATGGGGCCGAAGATCTCCTCTCCCATAACGGCATCGTCGTAAGTCACGTTATCCATGACCGTAGGAGCTATCTGACAGGTCGAGGCATTAGCCTTACCGCCGACGATGACCTTCTTTTCGTCGATCAATCCACAAAGGCGAGCAAAATGCTTTTGATTGATGATCTTGCCGTAGCTCTTGTTTTCAAGAGGGTTATCACCGTACTGCTTTTTGATTTCTGCAACAACGGCTTTCACAAACGAATCCTTGACCGTTCTCTCGCAGAGAATATAGTCGGGAGCTACGCAGGTCTGACCGCAGTTGAGATATTTGCCGAACACGATTCGCTTTGCGGCGAGCCTGATATTAGCACTTGCATCGACGATGCAGGGGCTTTTTCCTCCAAGCTCAAGCACGGCGGGAGTCAGATGCTCTGCGGTATGGCGAAGCACCTCTTTGCCTACCGCCTGACTTCCCGTGAAGAACACGAAATCAAACTTTTGGTCGAGGAGTGCGGTGTTCTCGGCTCTGCCTCCGGTCACAACAGCCACGTATTCGGGATCGAAGCATTCATTGATGATTTTCTCAACGATATTGCTCGTTGCGAGTGAGTACGCACTCGGCTTGACGATTGCCGTGTTGCCTGCGGCGAGGGCATCCGCAAGCGGATCAAGTGTCAATAGAAAGGGATAGTTCCAAGGACTCATAATGAGCGTATTTCCGTAAGGCACAGGTTGCCTGTAGCTGTGAGAGCGGAACTGTGCGAGAGGGGTCGCAACTGTCTTTCTCTTTGCAAATTTTCTTGTGTGCTTGATCATATACGAGATCTCTGTCAGCACCAGACCGCTTTCGCACATAAAGCCTTCGTAATGGCTTTTGCCAAGATCTGCGGTGAGTGCGTCGTTGATCTCTGTCTGATATTTTTTGACCGTCGCATACAGTTTTTTGAGCTGCTCTACACGGAATTTTGTGGGGATGGTAGCACCGCTTCTGTAATATGCCCGTTGCTTTTCAAGCAAGCTCTGTATTTCTTGATTTGTCATTGCGATTCACTCCAATCTGCGATTCGGTAATAAAAGCTCTCAAGCTCTTTTTTGTCATCAGCTTCGGCACGGGATAGAGAGGATTGGCTTCTTTCTCTGCGTGTCTTGCTGTAGGACTCCAATACGTAAGGCATAACGCCCTTGCTGTATGTTCTCGCAGCATACTCAACAATATGGCGTATACTCTTAAATTATTTTTTTGGTGTAATTGATCCTTGTTCATTAGAAAACTCCTTATATGACCAATTTGCTGTTAGAGTCGAAGCTTGTTGGAACGTCAATAAGTTGCTCAAAAGTTTACCTTTTCGAATATGTAAACTTTCTTCTGCTACATTTTGTAAAAGGCAAAACGGCTTCCTTGACATAGAGAGAGCAACGCACACCCCAAAATAAAATAAGATTCCCACCTTGGACTTCGATTGTTATGGGGGCTAAAGTGGGAACTTATTCAAAATGCTTTTGATCACTGTTTTATATCTATCTTGATATCTCCCGTGCCGGTAGTGATCTCACATCTGCCACCGGTAATAGTATCGGGAACTTCTTTTTTGCCCGTATCTGTGTTGACAATAAACACCTTCTCTGAAAGCAGTGTTCCCGTAACATTGCCCGTAGCTGTTTCTACAAAAATCTCGGCGGCGTCGCAACCGTCAAACCTCACGTGACCCGTGATTCTTTCAATAGAAAACTTTTTAGTGGCAACAACATTCTTCAACGATATATCGCCCGTATCTCCGCTTGATATAACGTTTTTGCACGCAATATTGGTAAGATATGCTCTGCCTGTTGACACACTGACCCGAACATCACGGTCGCAGATAATATCCGAAGCGGTAACCTTGCCTGTGCAAACCGAAAGATCAAGCACGCTTGCGGATATTCCTTCAATGTGAATGTTTCCCGTAGTCGTCTTTATTTTTGTTTCTCCCGAAGAAGAGGCATAGCTCGTTATGTTACCTGTTTCTGCTGAAATGTCAATGCTTGAAAATTTGAAATTCTTCGGCAACTCCACGTCGCCCGTTATAGAGGTTACTGAAAGTGCATCATATTCACCTTGCGGAAGATATACCGTTATCCTTGACGTTTCGAAATTGATGCCTATATATTCATACCATTTTCTCGTATCAACCACCTCTATTACAAGTGTATCATCCTTTACCGCAACCGAATGCTTTACGTTTTCCTGCTCATAGCACTCTACGAAACATTTTGAGCTTTCGGAAGGAACAAACACAATATCGGCGGTATGGGCCGTGATTGAGATGTTTTTGTAATTCTCATTTATTTCATGGTTGTTCGTTTCGTATTTGTTCATTGATAATTTCGTAAGATCCCATCCGTGCATTGCCATTGCACCTCCAAAAAGGATACATCCGATCAATATAAGAGAGGTGGCAATAATAAGCCATATTTTTGCTCTTTTACTCATCACGCTTCCTCCTTTTTAACAAAACACTTTTTAATTACCAGAGCCATTCTTTTGGTAAGCAGCAAAGTGCCTTTCGTTGCCGACTTACATCCAAAGAACAGGAAGATATCAAGTCCTGCACAGACAATACCCGCCCCGAACATGGCAACTCCTGAAAGAGCATTGCCTTGGCAGATAAATATTATACTTTCTGCCACACCCACAACGGCACAAGCAATAAGCGAACCGAAAACCGCCCACAGAGAAACAATCACAGACCATAATGCAGCGTAAAGTGAAAGTATCACCGCAAAGGTGGCAACAGCTAACGAAAGCCAAATGGGAGAACCAAGTGCCAAAAGTATGATTTCCCATGCCTTTAAGCACCTTTTCGGCTTGATTCTTTCTTTTGCGATTTTTGTAAGAGGAATGTCCGCTATGATCTGCTCAGCGATCACGTCCAATGAACCAAGCTCCAAAACGACTTCTTCCTCCGAAAGTCCATCTTCCATTCGGTCATCTATAATTTCACTGTAAAAATTAAGGCGTTCCTCGACTTCTTGCTTTGGCAAGCCGCATAGCTTCGCTTGCAAATTCGCAATAAATTCCTGTTTATTCATTTTTCGCATCCTCCTTGATTACAAACTGATATATAGATACAACCTCACTCCACTCGTTCTTGAAATCTTCAATTCGTGCAAGTCCTGCCTTTGTGATGTGATAGTATTTGCGAAGTCTGCCATTATGCTCTGACGAGTGTACTGTCAGCATACCCGAAAGCTCCAAGCGTTTCAGTATTGTGTAGAGAGTCGATTCTGATATCTCAATATACGGCTTCATATCCTTAATGATCTTATAGCCATATGAATCTTCATTTTTGATTGCGGTTAGAACGCATACGTCGAGCAAGCCACGTTTTAACTGAATGTCCATATGATACTCCTCCTTACGACATACATCATATCACGAAGTATTGTTTTTGTCAATGGATTTATATAATTTTTTGATTTCAAAAAACGAAAAAGGGAATTGCTCGCAAAATAGGTGCGGGGCTGCGTCATTGACGCAGCCCCTTTGCTTTGCTTTATTTTTTTATTTTTTCCAAGTCGTTTTTGCGTATCTCAACACGTCTTACCTTACCGCTGATGGTTTTGGGAAGCTCGTCTACAAATTCAACGATTCTCGGATACTTATAAGGTGCAGTATGTGTCTTAACGTATTCCTGGATTTCCTTTTTAAGCTCGTCTGTGCCAACAGTACCCTTTACAAGCACAATAGTTGCCTTAACGATCTGTCCACGCACCTCGTCGGGAACGGGTGTGATAGCACATTCAAGGACATAAGGAAGCTCCATGATAACACTTTCGATCTCAAACGGGCCGATGCGGTATCCCGAGGATTTGATAACGTCATCGATACGACCGACATACCAAAGGTATCCGTCCTCGTCCATTGTGGCTGTGTCGCCCGTGTGGTAGTAGCCGTCGTGCCAAACCTCGTTGGTCTTTTCTTCATCCAAGTAGTAACCGATAAAGAGTCCGCAGGGAACGTTGTCCTTAGTGCGGATGCAGATCTCACCCGTATCACCTGTCTTGCATTCGTTACCGTCGGGATCAAGAACAACAATGTCATAAAGCGGGCTGGGCTTACCCATAGAACCGATCTTGGGTGTAGAGCCTACAAAGTTTGCGATAGAAAGTGTGGTTTCGGTCTGACCGAAGCCCTCCATGATGGTGAGTCCGGTTGCCTTCTTGAACTGATTGAATACCTCGGGGTTGAGTGCTTCGCCGGCTGTTGTTGCATACTCGATGGAAGAAAGGTCGTATTTTGACAGATCTTCCTTGATAAAGAAGCGGTACATCGTGGGAGGTGCACAGAATGTAGTGATGCCGTACTTCTTGAACATGGGGAGAATATCTTCGGAGTGGAAGCGGTCAAAGTCGTAGGTGAATACGCCTGCCTCACAGAGCCACTGTCCGTACAGCTTGCCCCAAAGAGCCTTACCCCAACCCGTGTCGGAGATGGTGAAGTGCAACCCGTTGGGATTTACGTTATGCCAATGCTTTGCAGTAGGATAATGGCCGAGAGCATATTTGAAGGAGTGCGTTGCGATACGGGGATAGCCCGTAGTACCTGAGGTGAAAAGCATAAGCATAGGGTCATTGCCGCAGGGAGTGTTCTCTGTGCGATTGTAATGAGTGCTGAAACGCTCCATCTCCACGTTGAAGTCGTTCCAACCGTCCTTTTTGCCACCAACCAAGACCTTTACCATTCCGGGAAATTCTGCGGCAGCCTTTTCTGCTTCAACCGATACGTCTCCGTCGGCGGTGCATACGATAGCCTTTACCTTTGCCGCCTTGTATCTGTAGGTGAAATCGTGCTCAACGAGCTGATTGGTTGCGGGGATAGCGATTGCTCCTATCTTGTGAAGTGCAAGCATACAGAACCAGAACTGATAGTGACGCTTTAGCACGAGCATTACGGTATCGCCCTTCTTGATGCCGAGCGACTCGAAATAATTGGCGGTTTTGGCCGAATATTTCTTCATATCACTAAAGGTAAATCTGCGATCGCTCTTGTCGTTTGCTACCCACAGCATTGCGAGCTTATCGGGATTTTTGTCTGCGATTGCATCAACGCAGTCAAAAGCGAAGTTGAACTTGTCATCGTTCTTAAAGGTGATTCCGTTGAATACACCGTTTTCATCGTAAGAGGATTTAACAAATTTATCCGCCACTGTTTCGCCAACCGTTTCTTTCTCTGAAACCTTAGAAGCGACATACGGTGCTTCGGGATATTCCTCACTGACTTGACCGTCCTGCGGATTAAGTACGACTGCGTGGAACTCACAGCCACCCTCGCTTACTGCGATCATGCCGTGGGGGATAAGGCTGTTATAGAAAATTGAATCTCCCTCGTGGAGAATGTCCACGTGATTGCCGACCTGAACCTTGAGAGAGCCCTTAACGATAACGTCAAATTCTTGACCGTTATGGGAGTTGAGCTTCATAGGAGCATTCTGCTCTTCGGGCAGATACGGAAATTTAACAAGGAAAGGCTCTGCAAGCTTCTCCTTGAATTTGGGAGCGAGGTTATTATACTCAATGCCGTGTTGCTTTAAAATCTTGAGTCCTTCGCCCTTTCTTGTAATTGCGAAGGAGGTAAGCGTTGTACTTCTTCCTTCAAGCAGGTCAACGACCTCAACTCCACAAGCCTTTGCACACTTGTAAATAAACGTAAAGCTGAAATCCGTTTCGCCTTTCTCGAGGAGCATATAGTCCTCTACCGATACACCTGTAAGCTTTGCAAGCTCTTGGGGGGTGTATCCCTTTGCCTCACGCAGATCCTTGATTCTTCCTGCGACCTCTTTCAAACTGTAATCCATTGTTTTTGTCTCCTTTCATTCTTGACATTTGGTTAATGGTTACTAATTTGAATAAAACAAAAAACTCGCCTCAAAAGAAAACCTTTGAGACGAGTTAATAACCCGTGGTACCACTCAAATTACGGAAATGATATTTTTCCGTCACTTTCCGGACTCTAACAAGCCCTTTGCCTTTACGCAGCATTACGGAAGGAGTCTACTCAGCATTCGCCTTTCGGTCCTTCGACTCAGAAGTGATAGGTCATAAGGAATGTTCTGTTATTGTCTTGCACCAACCGACAACTCTCTGTAAACGTCACGTTCCGACCCTCTTCATCACAGTCGTTTTTTGCGATATTCAAATTTGTCACCAATTATAGCACTTAAATTTTGAGTTGTCAACACCTTTTTGAAATTTTTTGATTTTTTTCAAAAGTCTGTTGCGTTAGCGGGAAAGCAAGCGGATTTATGAGCTAACAGAATAATCCTTTTTGAATCCGTGTGCACCGAAAATCTGCCATTTTCCTACGCCAAGACGATCTATAACGGCTTTTCTTTCCTCTGCACAAAGCTTGGGATCGGTGTCCACAGAGGTCATCAGGATAGGTGCATATTGGTTATACTCGGCTTGCTTTGGTGTCAATCCGTGGACATTGATATAGACATCACCCGTAATTGCTATATGCTTTGCATAGTCAATTAAGACGATCTCGCCCGGTAAATGACCGCCTTTTCCCTCGTAAACCTCAAAATGCAATTCCTCAAAATCGAAAAAGCCTATTTGAGTGAGAGGTTCGGTCAAGCTCTCTACATCGTTCCAAAGAGCCGTAATCTTTTCGGGATCGGTGGGATTGTATGACGTAAGGATCTTGCAGATGTTAATGTAAGGCTTATGAAGGGGATTCTTTTCTCTATATCCGTCGTTGCCAAGATATTCGTTCTTTAAGCAAAGAGCTGTTTTAGGACTTGCAATAACTTCATCGAAAATCGGCAGCAAGCCACAGTGGTCAACGTCAGCGTGTGTTACGAGAATGGTTTTCTTGATGGAGTCAAAATCAGGAACGATCTTTTTTATGACTTCAAGCATTTCATCGCTGTAACAAGCATATCCGCTATCAACAAACAGAACCTTATCGTTGCTTTTTATGACGATGGTGTTGCTTCCGCAGGGAGGCTCTATCAGAGTGATCTCGGTATTGTCTGAAATCTTGTGAGTGCTTATCCTCGGCATAAAAGCCTTACCCTTTGAGGCTCCGAGCAATTCCGCAAATTTACTGATACTGTCAAAGGTTCTGTACGGAGAGAGTCCCTGTTCATCGAGCGTTTGCATGGCAAGGTTAACGTGAACCAAAAGCTCACGGCTGACCTCTTCTGAAAGTCCCATCGTTTTGGAAAGTCCCATAACGTATGTGTTGTAGAAAATACTGTTGTCATAAACCTTTTCGGAGCTGTTATAGTCAATAACACGCACCCGACACAGCTTTTCTGCCTCGGTCAAAAACTCGGAGATCTTGTCGAGATCATCGACGTACAATCCCATTTTGAAGTGTTGATAATCTGTGCCGTTTTCCTGAGAGCTGATATAAGAA
>JAFPCR010000085.1 GCA_017390195.1 Clostridia bacterium
GAAGCCCTAAAACAAGAAAATACGAATAAATCCAAACTGAATATCAATAGAAAAACGGTAAGTTAATTCCGCAAAAGCAATTTCAATAAATCATGGGAGGCTATTATGTTCCAGAAAAAAGAATGTGTTGCTATGCTCCTTGCCGGCGGACAGGGAAGCAGATTGTATGCACTAACAAAGAAAACAGCAAAACCGGCGGTTCCTTTTGGGGGAAAATATCGTATCATTGACTTTACCTTATCAAACTGCATCAATTCGGGCATTGATACAGTAGGCGTTCTTACGCAGTATCAACCGCTCGTTCTTAATGAATATATAGGAAACGGCTTGCCGTGGGATCTTGACAGAACATTTGGAGGCGTAAAGATCTTACCACCGTATCAGGGCAATGAAGGTGCAGACTGGTACAAGGGAACGGCAAATGCTATATATCAGAATTTGGAATTTATAAACAGATATGACTCGGAATATGTGCTTATCCTTTCGGGAGACCATATATATAAGATGGATTATTCCAAGATGCTCGATTTCCATAAAAGCACTCAGGCAGACTGTACTATTGCCGTGATCGAGGTTCCGATAGAGGAAGCGAGCCGATTCGGTATAATGAGTGCAAACGAGGACGGAACGATATACAAGTTCTCGGAAAAGCCCAAAAATCCCGACAGTACAAAGGCATCTATGGGTATATATATCTTTAACAAGAAGAAGCTTGAATCCTATCTTATCGCAGATGCACAGGATACCGAGTCGAGCAACGACTTCGGCAAGAACATCATACCTGCGATGCTTGCGGCAAAAGAAAAGATGATGGCGTATTCGTTCGAGGGATATTGGAAAGATGTCGGAACGATATCGTCGCTTTGGGAAGCCAATATGGATCTGCTTGGAGAAAATCCTGTTCTCAACATCAATGATGAGGACTGGAGGATATATTCGAGACACGAGTCCAGGGCACCGCAGTATGTTGCGGACGGAGCAAAAATAGAAAATTCCTCTATAACAGAGGGATGTATCATAAAAGGAACAGTAATAAACAGTGTACTCGGTCCGGGTGTTGAAGTTTGTGAGGGGGCTGAGGTCATCGACTGTAATATTATGGGTAACAATGTGATCGGCAAGGGTGCATCGGTCAAGTATTCGATAATTGACTCGAATGTCAATATCGGTGCAGATGCAAAGGTCGGTGAGGATAAGGAAACTGCTCCATCAGGCGGCATCGCCGTTATCGGAAGCGGAGTAACTGTTCCCGACGGAACGGTTATAAAAGCCGGATCCATGATTTCCGAAATGTAAGGAGGCAGAAGATTATGACTGTAGCAGGATTGATTTTTTCAAATATTCACGACAGCAGCGTTCCCGAACTTACAAGCAAACGTACAATGGCTTCGGTTCCGTTCGGAGGAAGATACCGTCTTATCGACTTTGCCCTCTCCAATATGGTAAACGCCGATATTACAAAGATCGGAGTGGTGACTCACTACAATTATCAGTCGCTCCTTGACCACATAGGAACGGGAAAAGACTGGGATCTGGCAAGACGTTCGGGAGGGATCAAGATATTACCCCCGTTTATCACAGCATATGAAAACGCCGCATCGAGCCGTCTTTATACTTCAAGACTTGAAGCATTGATGGGCGTTACGAACTTCATATCGAGATGCAACGAAGAATATATTGTCATGTCGGACTGCGATACCGTATGTAATGTAGATATTGCCGATGTTATACGTACTCACGAGAGCTCCTGTGCGGATATTACTGTCGTAGTAAAGAATGTAGATCCGTCGGAATATATGCTCAACTCTTCAAATGTGAAGATAATCTCGGATGCAAACAGCAGAATTACCGATGTTGAGGAGTACGTAAACTGTGAAGGAAGCTCCGACCTCAGTATGAATATATTCGTGCTGAAACGTGAATATTTGCAGAATATAATTCAGGAGTCGATGGCAAGGGGATATAAAAGCCTCTACCGTGACGTAATTAAGGCGAATGCAAGTCATAACAATTACAAAATATACCGTTATGAAGGTCCGTTTGCTCTTATAAATTCTCTTGAAAGCTATTTCCGCAGCTCGATGAAGTTGCTTGGCACAGATGTCAGAGAGGAACTGCTCTCCGTTAAGAACCGTCCGATACACACTAAGGTACGCAACTCGGCACCGACACGCTATGTGGACAATCCGAGCGTTAAGAACTCGATAATCGCCGATGGCTGTATAATCGAGGGAACTGTTGAAAACTCTATCTTGTTCAGAGGAGTAAAGGTCGGCAAGGGCAGTGTTATTAAAAATAGCGTACTGCTTCAGGATACCTTTACGGGAGAAAACGTGTTCTTGAATTGCGTGATTACCGATAAGAATGTAATGATAAAAGACGGCAGAATCCTTTCGGGACACGAAAGTATGCCTTTCTATATCGCAAAGGGAATGATGATATGATCGGTCTATACCGATATCAGACCAAGGGTTGAAAGAGTGATCTTTCAACCCTCGGGGCTTGAAAAATGCGATCGATGGTCTAGTCATCTAAATAAAGTTTAAATAAAATCTTTTGATTTTTTGTTTTGCAATTTATGTTGCAAAACTTTTCCAATTTTCAAGGAAAGGGAGTTTTGAGCAGCAAGATTTTATCTCGCAAAATTTTGCTTGGCAAAATCAGGGTCATTTTATGAAAAAAATTCTGTTTGCAGGTTCCGAGGTCATGCCCTTTGCGGCTACAGGTGGGCTTGGAGATGTACTTGGGTCGTTGCCTGCGGCAATTAAGGCTGAAGGCGGAGATGATGTTGATATTCGTGTCGTAATGCCTTTACATTCGGCAGTCACCGATTATTGGCGTTCTCAGATGGAGGACGTTGCCGTGTTCAATGTTCAGCTCGCATGGAGAAATTTATATTGCGGAGTAAAGAAGCTCGAACGTAACGGAGTAACTTATTATTTTATAGACAACGAATATTATTTCAAGAGAGATTCTCTTTACGGTAATTATGACGATGCAGAACGTTATGCTTATTTCTGCATGGCTATCATGCGTATGCTGTCGGAGTTGAATTATTTCCCCGATGTGCTTCACGCAAACGATTGGCAGACGGCACTTTCGGTCATTTACCCAAAGACACTGTTCGTTTATGACGAAAGATACCGCAACATCAAGACCGTTTTCACGATACACAACATAGAGTATCAGGGACAGTACGGATTTGAGATTCTTTCCGATGTTTTCGGAATGGGTTCGGAGTACGGTCAGCTTATGGAATATAACGGCTGTATAAACCTGATAAAGGCGGCTGTCGAATGTGCAAATGTTGTATCGACCGTAAGCCCCCGATATGCTCAGGAGATCCGTTCTCCCGAATTCTCGCACGGACTTCACCACGAGCTTAACAACCATGCCGGCAAGCTGTGCGGAATACTCAACGGAATAGATTACGAATACTACAACCCCGAAAACGATGTGGCGATAGTATCGCACTTCACATCAAATAAGCAAGAAGGGAAATATGATAACAAAACGGCACTTCAGTCCGAGCTTGGACTTCCCGTTGACAAAAATATTCCCATGGTGGCGATAATTTCCAGACTTGCCACACATAAGGGACTTGATTTAGTTGCAGATGTAGCGTATAATTTTGTTGTAAATAACAATGTGCAGCTCGTGGTTCTTGGAAAGGGCGAGGCAAAATATGAAGAGTTGTTTCTTAGCTTGCAGGAATATTTCCCCGACAAGGTAAGAGCATTGATCCAATATGACCGAGATCTGTCAAAGAGGATCTACGCCTCGGCGGATATTTTCGTAATGCCCTCAAAGAGTGAGCCTTGCGGTCTGTCTCAAATGATAGCATCACGTTACGGTGCTATTCCGGTAACAAGAGAAACGGGCGGACTCTATGATTCGATCAAGGGTTATTGGGAACAGGATGGCGAGATCATGGGTAACGGATTTACCTTCGCCAACTATTACAGCCCCGAGCTTGAGGATCGTATGTATGCTGCTCTTGGTTTATGGTACAACGAGGAAAAACGCCAAAAGCTCATTAAAAAGATCATGGAAACAGATTTTTCATGGAAATCATCTGCTGTACAGTACATGGAAATGTACAACAGACTCTGACACTTTAAAACAAATTTTACATTTTTACTATTTTGAGGCATTGCAGAGAGTGCATTGCTCGGTCTTTCGAAAGGAACTATTAGATTATGAACTACAACCCCAATCAGAACGAAGTAAAGAAAAACATTGAGGCAAAGTTGGCTCGCCACTTCGGCTGTACGTCAGCAGAGGCATCAAGAGAGCAAATGTACAAGGCGACTGCTCTCACGGTTAAGGATATCCTTGCCGAAAAGAGAGGAGACTTCAAAAAAGAGGTAAATGCAACAGGCTCAAAGCGTGTTTACTATATGTGTATGGAATTTTTGATGGGAAGATCGCTGAAGACAAATCTGCACAATCTTGACCTTGTAAAGTCATACAGTGAAGCACTTAAAAGCTTTGGATTTGACATTGAAGATCTGTATGAGTGTGAACCCGATGCAGGTCTCGGCAACGGAGGTCTCGGAAGACTTGCGGCGTGCTTCATGGATTCACTTTCTTCTCTGGATTACCCCGCAACGGGATTTTCTATCTGCTACGAGTACGGACTTTTTAAGCAGATGATCGTGGACGGAATTCAGGTCGAGCTTCCTGACGTATGGCTTCCCGGAGGCGAGGTTTGGCTCGTCCCGAGAACAGACCGTATCTTTAAGGTCAGATTTGGCGGAAAGGTTAAGGAATATTGGCAGAACGGCAGACTTGAGATCGGTTATGAGGACTGTGATGAAATAGAGGCTGTGCCTTATGATATGATGGTCTCGGGTGCTGACAGTAAGGCAGTAAGCCAGCTCCGTCTGTGGAGAGCACGTGATATTCAGAATTTCAATATGGGTCTTTTCACACAGGGACAGTATACAAGAGCACTTGAGGAAAGCACAAATGCCGAGATAATCTCAAAGGTGCTTTATCCCTCCGACAACCACACTGAGGGTAAGCTTTTGCGACTGAGTCAGCAGTATTTCCTCGTTTCGGCATCTTGCCAGAGCATAATCCGCGACCATATGGCTGTCTACGGAACACTTGACAACCTGCCCGATAAGGTTGCGATCCATATCAATGATACCCATCCCGCACTCTGCATCCCCGAGCTTATGAGAATATTCATTGATGAATACTTCTTCTCTTGGGAAAAGGCGTGGGGAATGGTCACAAAGATCTGCTCGTACACCAACCACACGGTCATGCCCGAAGCACTTGAAACATGGAATGAAGAGCTTTTCCGTATGAAATTGCCGAGAATTCATACCATCGTTAAGGAAATTAACGAAAGATTCTGCAAAGATGCATGGGATATATTCCCCGGAAACTGGCAGAGAATCTCCAAGATGAGTATCATCGGATACGGACAGGTAAGAATGGCAAACCTTTCTGTTGTCGGCTCTCACTCTGTAAACGGAGTATCTAAGCTTCACTCGGATATCCTTAAAGCAAACACATTTAAGGATTTCTACCATATGTACCCCGAGAAATTCTGCAATGTTACAAACGGAATCGCACACCGCCGTTGGCTCTGCTACTCCAACCCGGCACTTGCGTCTCTGCTCGACGAATGTATAGGCACGGGATACCGCCATGATCCTGAACAGCTTGTTGATTTTGCAAAATTTGCAGATGACACGACGGTTCTTCAGCGTGTAAGAGACATCAAGCATCAGAACAAGATCAATTTCTCGAACTATCTTATGAGAAAGACGGGCAAGGCGATCGATACACACTCTATCTATGACGTGCAGATAAAGAGACTTCACGAATACAAGCGTCAGCTCCTTAACGCACTGAATATAATCGGAACTTATCTCGACCTCAAAGAAAATCCCAATTTGGATATTCAGCCTCAGACCTTTATTTTCGGAGCAAAAGCTGCTCCGGGATATCATATGGCAAAGCAGATCATCAAATTGCTCTGCTTTATCGGAAGAGATATCGAGCAGAGTCCTCAGATCAGAGAAAAGCTCCGTGTCGTATTCCTTGAGGATTACAACGTTTCTATGGCAGAGGCACTTGTTCCGTCGGCCGAGATCAGCGAGCAGATATCGCTTGCAGGTAAAGAGGCAAGCGGTACAGGTTGCATGAAGCTTATGATAAACGGTGCTATCACGCTCGGAACTCTTGACGGAGCAAACGTTGAAATGTTGGCGGCGGCAGGAAATGACAATATGTTCATCTTCGGTCTTACTGCCAAGGAGGTCGACGAGCTTTGGCTGAGAGGCTACCGTGCTGCGGAATACTACGCAAACAACGAGAGATTGGCGAAGATCGTAAACTACCTGTCGATAGGATTTGCAGGACAATCTTTCTCGGATATTGCGACCTATCTGCTCAGCGGACATGGAATTGCAGACCCGTATATGTGTATGGCTGACTTTGAGTCGTACAGACAGACCCACGATGCTGTAGTTGCGGCATACGCAGATAAGGACAGATGGAACCGTATGTCCCTGATGAACATTGCGACTGCGGGATACTTTGCGGCAGACAGATGTATCAAGGATTATGCCGAAAAAATCTGGGGGCTTACAAGACTTGATGGTAAAAAGGACTGAAACTGATGTTACCGAGATTATTTGATGAATGTGCCTGTGGGGCCATGCCGAAAATAATCAAATATGTGAACGGGGAGGACGCCGCATTAAAGGGGGCGTTCTCCTTTGGCACAAAAATTGATTTTCACGTTGAGATCCCACGCAAGCTCGGTGTGGCGGCGGTCGTTTTAAGGGTCTGCACGGACGGTATGGAGCATAGAGACGAAGACAGCAGAGTGTTTACGGAAAAATCCTCAAGTGGAGAGAGGTATTTTGACTGCCCGCTCTCCTTTGAAAGCTCATATTGCGGAAAAGACTCTTATTTGGGTACGCTCGATACGTCATTCATCTGCATAGGCAGAGAATACGGACTCTTTTTTTACGAGCTTTTGTTCTTGCGTGGAGAGGATACGCTGTTTACCGACAGCGTGAACAACGTCGATTTTAATATCGGCACACGTTCCGGCAGAAGATTTGAGCTTTTGGTATATAAGTCTCAGTTCGACACTCCCGAATGGTTTGGCGGAGCGTCTATGTACCATATTTTTGTTGACCGCTTTTTCAGAGGAGAGGGAGAGGTCTTCAAAAGAGATGACTCGAAATTGAATGAAGATTGGGAAAACGGTATCCCTCAATATCCCGACAGAGCAGGTGATCCTGTCACGAACAATGTGTTCTTTGGGGGAAATCTGTGGGGCGTTGCCGAGAAGCTCGACTATTTACAGTCGCTTGGGATAAATGTTATATATTTAAGTCCGATCTTTGCTGCATATTCGAATCACCGCTACGACACCGCAGATTACAGCCGTGTTGACGGTCTGCTCGGAGGGGATGAGGCACTGAAAAAGCTTATCGCCGAGACCAAAAAACGAAATATGCACATCATACTCGACGGAGTATTCAATCACACGGGTGATGACAGCCTTTATTTTGACAGATACGGAAAATTCGGTGGGCAGGGTGCGTACTGCTCGCAGGAATCTCCTTATTATAATTGGTACAACTTCAGCTCATGGCCCGACAAGTATGAGTCTTGGTGGGGAATAGAGATCATGCCCAAGCTTAATCTCCACAACTGCGATTGCCGAGACTATTTGGTAGGTGAAGGCGGAATAATCGAAAAGTATACGGATATCGGAATAGACGGTTGGAGACTTGATGTTGCCGACGAGCTTACCGATGATTTCCTTGACAGCATCAGAAAAACATCACGCAAAACAGCAAGATCACGTGACGAAAAGCCTTGTGATGCACTCGTTATAGGCGAGGTATGGGAAAATGCCGCAAACAAGATAGCATACGGAAAGAGACGCAGATATTTTTGCGGCGACCAGCTTGACAGCGTTATGAATTATCCTGTCAAGAATGCCATAATATCCTTTGTTCGTGACAGAGATGCTCATTCGCTTTACAATACACTTACTGAGATATATTCTTCATATCCGAGTTGCGTGTGCAATGCCTTGATGAATATTCTCGGAACACACGATACGGAGCGTATATTGACGGTTCTGGGAACTGAAGATGTGTCTGACTTTGGTCGTCCAAACCCTGTTCTTGCAGCTTCACGTTTGAACTACGACAAGAGACAGGAAGCGGTACGGTTGCTGAAGATGGCGTCTGTCATACAGTATACCGTGTTTGGCGTACCCTCACTGTTCTACGGTGATGAGGCAGGGCTTGAGGGCTTCCATGATCCGTTTTGCCGTATGCCGTACCCGTGGGGACGTGAGGACAGCGATCTTGTTGCACATTACACCAAGCTCGGAAGCATAAGGCGTGACTGTTCGGTGTTTGACGGCGGAGATTTCCGTATAATAGACCATAGTGATAAATTTATTGCCTATGAACGCAGAAAAGGAAGTAAGACGGTCGTTGTTGCGGTCAATCGCAGTGATGAGACAAGAGAGCTTACTGTCAGCGGTAATATGCGTGACATGTATAATGAAAAGGAAAGTCCTGAATATGTTATATGTGTTAAAGAATGTGCGTTGGATAATCACGGCTCAAAAGAAATAAATATCTCCAAAATAGCCGTAAAACCAAACTCGTTTATTATTCTGGAAGGATTTTAAAGGATATGACATACAAAAACGCAGTAAAACGAATATGTGCCATGTCGGAAATTGATATAAATTCCGTTATACATACATCAGATATCCGATCCGAAAGAGTACGTGAATTGGTTCTCAAGGTATCGGGGGCGGAGTATTTGGATAAATGCGTTATTGTATGTGTGTCGGGCAGACACAACTCGGGGTATGCGGCGGCAATGCTCGAATCGGTATTAAAGGATGCGGGACACTGTGTGGGCAGAGTGGGAGTCGGATTTATAGACGACTTCAGAGAACAGATAAGCGTAAATTGCCAAAGCTCAGACCGAACGCTGTTTGCCGACACTGTTGCAGAGATAGTCGAGACGGCAAAGGAACTCGGAATTTACGGAAACATGGCACCGATAGAGAAATTGGCAGTTACCGCTTTCGGAATATTTTCAGCAAGCAAATGCGATATAGTTATCATCAATTCCGAAGAACGTGTCGGAGGACTTATTTCGGTTATGTCGGCACTCGGGGTGCCGAAGGTGGAGTTGATAGTCGGAACGGCGACTGCGAACGAGAGCGAAGAACGTCCAAGTAACAGAGAATTTGCATTTCGCCGTGGAACTGCCGAGGTCGTAAGCATTCCTCAATCAAAAGAGGTGTACAGTATGATCTCCGACAGCTGTGCTACGGTTGCGGCGAGACTTACCGTGCCTGTAAGATCAGAACTATCCTTGACCGATGTATACCTTACACGCTGTGAGTTTTCTTACCACGGCAGAGACGGGTATGTTTTGAGAAATGCTAACGATCGCCGAATTATGACCTCGCTTGCCGTTGTTGAGTCTTGCTATGCTTTACGTAGGACGGGGATAATCATTCCGTCGGCGTGTATTATGTCGGGGATAGCCTCTTATAATTCGCCCTGCGAATTTGATATTGTCTCGGCTTCCCCTGCGATCATTGCCCATCACGCAGAAAGCAGGGAAGATATAGAGGTTTTCTTTGAGGGATTGTCGTTTATCGAAAATAATCCGTCGGTGGCAAAGGATATTATAATATGTCTGCCTGAAAGGTTTTGTATAGATCTGCCGCCTGCCCCGAATAATTTCAGGATAGACAGAGTAGTGTTTATATCGGACGCAAAGAAGGATTTTTCCGAAATAATGGAAGAAATGTTCTCGGAGAAGCTTGGAGAGTCAGATCACACCCCCTCATCTTCCTTTTCACTTGTTCTTCTCGGCGGTCTGCAATTTGTCGGAAAGGCACGGCATGCTGTTGTGGCATTTCTTAATGAAAACAGGGTGGAAACTAAATAAGAATAAAGGTGTTTTGATTTTATTCTCTTAAAATCAACAAAATATTTGTAGGGTATTGACAACATAAAAAAAGTGTGATATCATCGTCTTGTATGATAGAGGTGCATCTTGTAATGATTACGGACCGTGCAAAAGCCTACGCAGGGCGTTGCGATCCGAAAAGGTACAGATGCCGAAGACTGCCGAAGCGAACGGCAGGTCTGGCATAACAGAGAATATCTGTTGTGTTGTCGCATATTGCGGAGAGCTATCTTTACTTGACCTGCATGGGTATGGAAAAGTGCAGAAAGTATTGATGGCCGTTGACATGACACGGCTGTTTTTTATTTTTCGAGGCAAGGTCTATTTGCTTTTTGAATGTTGTTTGACAGTCGGCGACGCAGGTGCGAACCGACTGTCTTTTCGTTTACAAATTAAAAAACATCAAAATACAGGAGAAAAACCATGAAAAACACGATATTTAAAGGCGTTGCTACCGCTATAATCACACCTACGAACGAAAATGGCGTAGACTACGCAAAATTTGAAAAGCTTATAGAATGGCAGATAGCCGAGGGTGTAAATGCTATTGTTGTTTGCGGAACGACAGGCGAGGGTTCTACACTTACAGATGACGAACACAAGGGTGCGATCAAGTTTGTCGTTGATCAGGTAAACGGCCGTATTCCCGTTATAGCAGGCACAGGCTCAAACGATACTGCATATGCAATAGAGCTTACAAAATATTCATGTGAGGTAGGTGCAGATGCGATGCTCGTCGTATCGCCTTACTACAACAAGGCTACACAGAACGGACTTATACAGTCCTTTACTGCAATAGCAGATGCAAGCACGAAGCCGATAATCATGTATAACGTTCCTTCAAGAACGGGTTGTAACATTTTACCCAAGACGGCTGCAAAACTTGCAGAGCATCCGAATATAGTTGCAATAAAGGAAGCGAGCGGAAACATTTCGCAGATCGCAGAGCTTGCGGCACTTACACGTGGAAAGCTCGACATTTATTCGGGTAATGACGACCAGATCGTTCCTGTTATGTCGCTCGGAGGAATCGGAGTAATTTCGGTTCTTTCGAATGTAATGCCTGCCGAGACCGTTAAGATATGCGACGACTTTTTCGCAGGAAGGATAGCCGAAAGTGCGGATAGGCAGCTCGAGATGCTTCCTCTTATCAACGCACTCTTCAGCGAGGTCAACCCTATCCCCGTAAAAGCGGCTATGGCGGCTATGGGATATTGCGACAACTACCTCAGACTTCCTCTTACCGTTATGGAAAAGGAGCATGAAAATGTGCTTCTCGACTGTATGCGTAAAATGGGGATCAACGTATAAAAAATAAAATTTTACGGAGATAATTCAATATGAACATTATTATATGCGGTGTTGGCGGCAGGATCGGAAGAGAGCTTGTCACACTTTCAAACAACTGTTATCACGGTATCAAGGCGGTTGCCGGAGTTGATGTGGTTCCCGTAAAGGACACGGATTTTCCGTGCTACACCTCATGGAACGATGTAAAGGAAACAGCGGACTGCATAATTGACTTCTCGAACCATGCAGGAACTGCCGACCTGATCGACTTTGCAACAAAGAAAAACATTCCTATCCTTATAGCTACGACAGGACATACAGAGCAGGAGATCACACTTATAACTCAGGCAAGCACGAAGATACCCGTGTTCTTTTCGGCAAATATGTCGATGGGTATAGCACTTTTGATAGAGCTTGCGAAGATCACCGCAAAGGCTATGCCCGAGGCTAACATTGAGATAATCGAAAAGCATCACAACAGAAAGCTTGATGCTCCGAGCGGAACAGCTCTTATGATAGCGAATGCTATAAAGGAAGTCAGAAACAAGGCATCCTTTGTGTTAGGCAGGTCGGGTCACGGAAAGAGGACTGACGACGAGATAGGTATCCATGCGATCCGTATGGGTAATATCGTAGGCGAGCATGAGGTCATAATCGGCACAGATACACAGACGATAACTCTCAAGCATGAGTGCCACACCAGAGCATTGTTGGCTGAGGGTGCTATGAATGCCGCTGAATTTTTGGCAGGCAAGTCCTGCGGACTTTATTCCATGCAGGATATGATAGATACTGTATTATAATTCAAAAGTATGGGAAATTATAAAAAATGATTTGCAGAAACATCGGAATAAACGAAAAAGGCCATCTTACCTTCGGTAATTTTGATACCGTTGAGATGGCGAACAAGTATGGCACACCGCTCTACCTTATGGATGAGGACAGGATACGTGAAAACTGTCGTGTATACAAAAGGGCTATCGCTGAAAGCTTCGGTGAAAATGCTATGGCTCTTTATGCAGGAAAAGCCGCTTCCTTTAAGCAGATCTACCGCATAATGAAGGAGGAGGGAATGGGCATTGACGTCGTTTCCTCAGGCGAAGTGGAGACGGCGGTACAGACGGGATTCCCTATGGAGAATGCCTACTTTCACAGCAACAACAAGACCGACCGTGATATAGAATTCGGGATCGAGAGTGGTGTTGGATTCTTTGTTGTCGACAACGTTGAAGAACTGAAGGCGATCGAGAGGATTGCAGGCGAGATGGGAAAGGTGCAGTCGGTTTTGCTTCGCATTACCCCCGGCATCGACCCTCATACCTATGACGAGGTTGCAACGGGCAAGGTCGACTCCAAGTTTGGTTCGGCTATCGAGACAGGACAGGCACAGAGCATAACCGAATATGCACTCTCGCTCAAAAACGTAAAGCTTTGCGGATTCCACTGCCACGTTGGCTCACAGGTCTTTGATTCGGACGTATATATCAGAGCATCGAGCATAATGCTTGAATTTATCGCCGACATGAAAAGGCTCTACGGCTACGAGGCTGAGATAC
>JAFPCR010000086.1 GCA_017390195.1 Clostridia bacterium
GAGCATCCGGCAGGATCGTAGTCGAGAAAATGCGAAGGTCCGAACATATTTCTGAAGCTTCCCAACAGTTTTGTTTTAATCTCGTTCTCCCCTACGCGGAGAACATCGCTCTTTATCGTAAGCTCGTACGGCTCTCTGTCTATGTATCCGAGCGTTTTGCCTCCTATGCTTACGGTGGCAGAGCATCCATTATATCGACCGATCTTTAACACAGCACATGAGTATATTGATGGGTCAACATCGAGATGGAAACGGAAGAGGTATTCGACAGGTCCCGGGTAGAAGGGGTAGCCTTTCGTGGTAATATCCTCGCCTTTGCCGCAGGGATTCCGATCTGTAATAACAAACCCTTTTGCGAAGCGATCGAGACCTGACGCCTGAGTGTATTCGGGAATTGCATCTACAAGGAAATCTCCGAGCAGGTGTATTCTTTCCAAATCAACCCCTTCCGGAGAGCGGAAAAGCTCAAATAGATGCTTCATGTCGTCGGATGGTCTTGTTGCGAGCGGCGGCTCTGTATAGCGTGTAATCTCTATAACATTTTTGCCGATCTGTGTCACATCGGGAAGCTTTAAGATCTCAAACGCCTCTGTGTTTGAGTAGTTGCCGATAACATCCCTATCTACAAGGCTACCGTTAAACATTATCTCGCAATCCTTCGTATCCTCCGCCACAAGACAAAGTCCTTTCGCTGCGAAATCGGATTCGAATGTAAACCGCAATGTTACCATCCCCTTATACTGCTCTTGCTTCAGGCGTTCAGTAACACGCTCAACGGCGATAGGCTTCGATGTAAAACCCCTCATTTCTTCGGTTTTATAGGTACATATTTCAAGAGTCAGCAGGTTTTTTTCCTTAACTTCATAACATACGCTGTCAGACGGAATTGTAATATATGCACCGCAAAGATTCGCTACCTCTCGGCGCCCCGACTTTGTGAAGATGGCGGATGAACCGCCGATAGCATTGGTAAAGGATATTTCGGTCTTATCATCCCGATAAAGCACGGGTAACTCTGTAATCTCGCCGGTGTGAGCATTGAACGAAAATGCGGAATGTATACCATCGACTATAAGCTTTGCTCTTTTTTCCTTGCGGCAGTCGCCGTTATGAATGAAGAAATAATTTTCATTTTCCAATGCTCGATGATTGATTACCGTCCTTGAGGAATCGCCCTCGCACTCATACTTGTAGGTGCATGCGGTTTTGCGCAATGCACGGATGAGCTCCTCATTGGTTTCGAAAAAGTGCGCTCCGTCAAGCGTGGCAAGCTCGTCTGCAAGTGTTTCGTACAAAACGCCATCGAGGCGAGATGGAAGTTTGCCCTTAACATATATCTTGCCCCCACTCCTTGCAAATTCCTTGAGCAACACGAACGTCTTTTGCGACAGAACCTCAATGTCGGCAATAACGATAGCAGAGTAGCGCATCGCCCCGACACGAAGCTGTGTGCCATCCGTTTCTCCCATATCATCAAGTGTCGAAGGATCGACGAAATGAAAGGCAGTCTGCGTGCTGTAAAGCTGCACGATAAGTCTGTAATACATCTCGTCATAGTCGTCCACAGCCGCTCTCGGTGATTCATCGGTGGGATCTATAAGTCCCCTGAAATACCCGTATGCTGTTTCAAGCGGATGGAGCAGGCATATCTCGGTTCCCGATGCGCCAACACTCACAAAATCGCTCACCCGAGCGACATAGTCCTTCACATTTCTGAAATTTTCCCAGAAAGGGGAATATCTATTGAAAGTTTGCGGATAAAAACGCTTGCGGAAACCTCGTGGAGAATAGAAGGGTGCATGTATGCACTGATGATTTATTCCGTTGGCGGCAAAGAAATCAAACAAGTGCAGCTGATCACGAAATAC
>JAFPCR010000087.1 GCA_017390195.1 Clostridia bacterium
ACGTGTTACAGATATTTGCTTGTTGGGAAAATATCTGTCAACACTTAAAATATATTATGTCGCCGTGTGCGGCAGAATGGAGATCCATATGAGAAAACTGAAAATTATTGCCGATTCATCCGCAGATATTTTATCCTTAAATGATATTGACTTTACATCTGTACCTTTAAAGATCATGACCGACAAGCGAGAGTTTATCGACAATGAAGATCTGAGTGTGTCCGAAATGGTAGACTTCCTCGATCATTACAAGGGAAAATCCAAGTCGTCGTGTCCGAACGCAGACGAATGGCTTTCTGCCTTTGAAGGTGCCGACGATATCTTCTGTGTTACGATAACGAGTGCCTTGTCTGGCAGTTACAATGCGGCATGTTCGGCAAAGCAGATATATGAGGACGAACACAACGACCGCAGAGTTTTTGTTGTGGATTCACTTTCTGCCGGCCCCGAATTACGTTTGATCATTGAAAAATTACAGGAATATGCCAAGGAGGGTGTTGCGTATGATGAAATGTGCAAGAAAATCAAAGCATATCAGCAAAAGACGGGGCTTATCTTTATGCTGAAATCTCTGAAAAACTTTGCAAACAACGGCAGAGTTTCACCCGTTTTGGCAAAGCTCGTGGGATTAGTAGGCATCTGCATCGTCGGAAGGGCGAGCGACAAGGGCGAATTAGACCCGATAGACAAATGCCGAGGCGAGATAAAGTCGCTGAGCAAAATAGCAGAACGACTCAAAGAGTCGGGACTTTCAAAAGGGCGTGTGGTAATCTCACACTGTCAAAACGAAAAGGGAGCGTTATCCCTCAAAGCCTCGATCAGTGAAAAAATTCCTCATGCAAAGATCGAAATTTGCGAATGCCGTGGGCTTTGCAGCTTCTATGCGGAAAAGGGCGGTATTCTGGTCGGATTCGAAAAAATGTGATGGTAAAAAAGATGCCGTGATCACAAAAAGGCACGGAGCGAGGCTCTTATATGAAATTTTATTACTCAGGTGCGACTCGAAGCTGCACCTGAGTAAATTTTTTCATAAATCTTTATTTTGTTTATTTACAATCGTTTTTCTGCGTGTTATAATTATATTGAATGAAAATAACTTATACCTATGGAGTGTGTCTCAATGTCTCAGAACGTAAATCTTTCAATCAAACGCCTGGTAAATTATGGCGTTTCAAAAAAACTCATCGAGGAGCAGGATCGTGTTTACATAACGAACGCAATTCTCGCTGTTCTCAAGCTCGATGAATATACAGAACCCGAAAACATTCCCGATGTGTCAGATGACGATCTCGAGGAGATCCTTTCCAATCTGTGCGACTATGCTTATGAGAACAAGTTGATCGTATCAAACAGCACAGAATACCGTGACCTGTTCGACACCTCGCTGATGGGCGTTCTTACTCCCCGCCCCTCTTTCGTAATACACGAGTTTATGTCGCTTTACCGTGAAGACCCCCGTGCGGCGACCGAGTATTTCTACAAGCTCTGCCGTGACAACGACTATATCCGCACCTATCGCATAAAGAAAGACTTAAAGTGGGCATACAACTGCGAATACGGAGACATTGATATAACCATCAACCTCTCAAAGCCCGAAAAAGATCCGAAAGCCATTGCGGCGGCAAAGCTCCTGCCCCAGAGCGGATATCCCAAATGTCTGCTTTGCCGTGAAAACGAAGGATACGCAGGTACTCTCCGCTCGCCTGCACGTCAGAATATTCGACACATTCCGCTCGATCTCGCTTCTGACCGCTGGTTTATGCAATATTCTCCCTATGTTTACTACAACGAGCATTGCATCGTATTCTCACAGGAGCATACTCCAATGAAGATCACTCGTCAGACATTTGCAAGAATGCTTGACTTTGTTGAATTTCTGCCCCACTATTTCATAGGCTCGAACGCCGATCTTCCCATCGTCGGAGGCTCGATACTCACGCACGACCATATGCAGGGCGGAAGCTACACCTTTGCCATGACAAAAGCTCCTATTGAGCGTGAGATATCCTTTGAGGGCTACTCCGATGTCAAATCAGGTATCGTTCGCTGGCCTATGTCGGTTATCCGTCTGCGTTCCGCCGATAAAGCAAAGCTCGTTGAGCTCTCCGACAAGATCCTTGCCGCTTGGCGTGGATACACCGACGAGGACGCATTCATATTCGCAGAGACCGACGGAGCTCCTCACAATACGATAACCCCCATCGCACGTATGCGTGACGGAGAATTTGAGCTTGACCTCGTTCTCCGCAACAACATAACGACCGAAGAACACCCTCTCGGCGTTTACCACCCCCACGCACAGCTTCACAACATAAAGAAGGAAAACATCGGACTTATCGAGGTAATGGGTCTGGCAGTCCTTCCCTCAAGACTTAAAAACGAGATAGAGCTGCTCGCAGACGCCATAGTCGAAAAGAAAGACATTTCTTCGATCCCCGAGATCGAAAAGCACAGCGAGTGGGTCGCACGCTTTGCCGACAAGTACGAATTCACGCCCGAAAATGTAAGAGATATCCTTAAATCCGAGATAGGTGACACGTTCGTTCACGTTCTCGAGGATGCAGGCGTTTACAAGTGCAACGACGAGGGCAGACGTGCATTTATGAGGTTTGTCGGATCTGTAAAATAAATAATTCTGACTGATAATACAGGAGGTTTCATATGCAAAAGTTCACAGTAACAATAACGAGAAGCTTTGGCAGCGGCGGCGGTGCCATCGGCAGAGAACTTGCAAAAAGACTTAACATTGACTACTATGACCGTGACCTTATCAAATTGGCATCCGAAGAAAGCGGTATAAATATCGAGCTTTTCGGTAAAGCCGACGAAAACGTCACCTCGGGTCTGTTCAAAAAGTACAATCGCTCATACGGTCAGACTCTCGTCTCTCCTTACAGCAGCGATTTCACCTCCGAGACAAATCTGTTTGACTATCAGGCAAAAATAATAAAGGATCTCTCCGACCGTGAGTCTTGTATTATTGTAGGAAGATGTGCAGGTGAGATCCTGCGTGGCAGACCCAATATACTCCGTGTGTTCATCAACGCCGACCGTGAGACCTGCATCTATAACGTGATGCAGAAATACGGACTCGAACGCAGGGATGCCGAACGCCACATCGATAAGATAAACCACGCCCGTAACACATACCACCGCTTCTATACCAACAAGGAGTGGAACGATGCCTCAAATTACGATATTTGCCTTAATATAACCGAGGTCGGATTCGAACGTGCCGTCGATATCCTCGTAAAATTCGTAAACATGGTGTACTCCGATTGATTGGTAGGCATCACATCAAAAAACAGGTCGTTGCAACGATTGCAACGACCTGTTTTTTAGCTCGCTTATTTCTTCAACAGAACAAGCTTTCTTGTCTGTGAAATACTGCACAGGACAGCAGTAGCGGCGGCAGTAAATATGATCTCGGGGAGCATATAAAAGCCGTTGTAAAGCAGACTGTAAAGGAATGTGTTGTCTGTCGAGAAGCCTTCCCACAGTTCTCCGAACGAGTGGAATATCAACACACCGCTGATGTAGTGCATAACGAACCTGAGTGAGAGAGCCAAGATAACACCGCCTACCATACGCAGAGTGCTGTTTTTTCCGAAAACACCCGCAAGGCCGAGAACGGTAAAGGCAAGCAGATAATCGAACATAATGCATCCGAAAAGTGCGAGAGGAGTCAAGCCCCAGCCGAGCAGACCGTCAACGGTTATCCCGAGAAGGAGCTGCATGACCGAGTAGACGAATGCAGTCATAAGACCCTTGACAAAGCCACGTCTTATGCTGAAAATGACTATCGGCAGCATTGAGAGCAGAGTCACCGAGCCGCCCCACGGCAGAGTGATAAGCTTGATCATGCTCAAGCCTGTGGCGAGAGCGACCATTATCGCACCCTCGACCATAATGTGAAGTTTTTTGCTGTTTTCCATATAGAAAACACCTCCGTAAAATAAAATTTAACCGCACAGAATCTCCGTGCGGTTAATTTTACGAAATCAATTCAAATGAATAACGATCTCTCAATCTCCCTACGCCGGCATTATCCGTATCAGGTTTAAGGGTTCGGTCTTGACCGTCTCAGCCGACATTGCGTGTCAGCACCCCCGATTCTATTCGGTTTTCAATTTGCGATTATATCACACAAAATTCGACCTGTCAAGTATCAATAGTAATAATTTGTGTAAGAAACGCTCTTTATATCCAAGGTTTTGAGAAGTTCCTCGTCTATCTCGACCTTATCATAATATTTTGCGATCTCTTTTTCGAGCAGCATTTCGGCAATATCAGAGCTGATCGCAGCAAACCAAGAGGAATTGTCCTTGTTGCTGAAAGCATTCTCGTCAAGCTCGTACTTCATAACGAGGTAATATCCGCTGTTTTCGTCGGATATAAGCGTCGTGTCGCCTATCTCCATTGAGTTTACATCCTTCTTTATCGTCTCAAGAACGGCATACCCCGCACCAAGCTCTACTGTGTAATTATGATTGTTGTCAAGGTAACAACCGTTTTTGAAATATCCGAGTCCTGTAGCATCCTCACTCAACTGAGAGATATACGTTTCGAAAAGCTCGGTATTTCCGCCCTCAACCAGCTTCGACACCTCGGCAAGCTTTTCGAGAGCCGACTCGCACTCCTCTTCTGACCGTTCCCTTATCTTTCTGTTTCCGTCCTTATCGGTCTCGTACTGAACTACTCCGTCTTTGGTGTTGTAGGATATCCTACCGTCTGCCTTTACATAGATTATATCCCCGTTTTTGTCGAGACGGTTCGAGGCAGTTCCTGCGGTCTTGTCATAACATATCTTTCCGTCCTCGGTGTAATATATTACATCGCCGTTTTGGTCGGTCTTGCAAATATACTCATAGTTTGCTATATATATCTGCTTGTACCGAACAAAATTCTTTTCGTAATACTCGCTCTTTGCCGAATCCGAAACATGACTTGCACGCAGACTCCTGAGATATTCGTACTTTGCCTCCATAATGTATATCTCACGCAGGATGTCGTAATTTACACCGTACTGAGAAAGTATCGAATTGAACTTTGACCTTGAGCCACCTGCATGGTATTCGAGCATCTCGGAAAGGTCTTTGTCAACAGAATCTATATAAGACTGCGGAAGTGTGTACCCCTCCTTATCAAAAATATAAAGTCCGCAAAGCCTTTGCTTCAGCTCATTTGCAACGTCGAGTGTGTACTGCATATTATTTGTCGTACCCTCAAGGTCGATTATCTCATCCCAAAACTTGTCGCTGTTGGGACTTCCGTACTTTAATGTAAGGTAGTTCGCCATATAGCCTTTTGCACGTGTAAGGTAAAATTCAAGCATATTTACCGACACCGTGTTGTTTTCTATCTTCATCAAGGTCTGCCCCATATTAGGCGAGCAGGAGCAAAGCAGTGCAAGCACCGTGCCGACAAGCATTATGCAGGCAAGCACCGTGCATAGTGTTTTTTTGGTCATAAAACTTCCCCTTTATACTTTTTCTCTTCCATTATATCACTTTTCCGACGAACCGTCTTGCATAATTTCCAAATATTTTGAAAACAAGCGAACCAGATCCCCAAGCATACCTGTCTTGCTGTTTTTCGCTCCCGTCATGGCTATGTGGGGTGACGGCAGAGTGACGATCTTTATCTGTCCTTTGAAAATATCGGTCAGCTCCGACCAGATATCGATATCGACCCTCTCCTGATAGATACGGACAGCTTCACCGTCCTGCTTTATCTGCGTAACCGAGCATTTTTCTGCCAAGGCACGTATAAGTGCTATTTTGAGCAGATTCTCGGCAGGCTTCGGCATCTCACCGTATCTGTCCATCAGCTCATCTGCTATATCTGCACGGTCGTACTCGTTTTCGATATTTGCAATACGCTTGTAAAGCGACATTCTCTGTGCAGGATAACGAACATATCTGTCGGGAATGTAGGCATCGTGATCGAGCGTTACGGTACATTCGGACCTTTCCTTTTCGGGGATCGCCTCGCCCTTTTCTTCAAGCACGGCGGCGTTGAGCATCTTTACATAAAGGTCGTATCCGATAGCCTCCATATGTCCGCACTGCTCTGCTCCGAGGACATTTCCCGCTCCACGTATCTCGAGGTCACGCAAAGCTATCCTAAAGCCCGCTCCAAATTCCGCATACTCACGTATCGCTTCAAGCCGCTTTGCCGCAATATCGGTAAGTGCCTTATACTTAGGATACGTAAAATAGGCATATCCTCTGCGTGACGAGCGTCCTATCCTTCCCCTGAGCTGATGCAGCTGAGAAAGTCCGAAACGCTCGGAGTTTTCGATGACCAGAGTGTTTGCGTTTGGCATATCGACTCCCGTCTCTATTATCGTGGTGCAGACAAGGATATCTATTTTGCCCGACACCATCTCTTCCCAAATGTCCTCAAGCTCTTCCTTGTCCATCTTTCCGTGTGCCACGGTTATCTTGGCATCGGGTATCGCCTTTGCAAGTGATGCGGCGACCGAATATATCGTGTCGATCGCATTGTGCAAATAGAACACCTGTCCGCCACGACGCATCTCACGTCTTATCGCATCGTGTATTATCACATCGTCATATTCAAGAACATAGGTCTGGACAGGAAGTCTGTTCATCGGTGCTTCCTCAAGCACAGATATATCCCTTATCCCACCCATCGCCATATTGAGCGTTCTCGGAATGGGCGTTGCCGTCAGCGTAAGCACATCGACGTTGCCTGCTATCTGCTTCAGCTTTTCCTTCTGTGCCACACCGAACCGCTGTTCCTCATCGACGATGACAAGTCCCAGATCCTTAAACGCAACGTCCTTTGATATAAGACGGTGAGTTCC
>JAFPCR010000088.1 GCA_017390195.1 Clostridia bacterium
GCATTAGGATAGTCCTTGATGTCAAAGCCTAGATCTTTATATGCTGTGTGCATCGGCAACGGCTTATAGTGAACATTGCAGGCAATACCCGCCTCTGCCATTTTGATGATGATCTCTCGACGCTCTTCATCAGTAGCTCCCGGGACCCTTGTAATATAAAGATGTCCGCTTGATGTATGCTCATCGGTATAATGCGGCAACACTTCCACACCGATAGGCTTCAAGACTGCATCATATTTTTCGATGATCTCTTTTCTTCTTGCCAACATAGAAGGATAACGTTCAAACTGTGCAAGTCCGACTGCTGCGGCGATATCGGTCATATTACACTTATAGAGGGGAGCGACAATATCATACTCCCATGCACCGAGCTGCGTCTTTGCAAGGGCATCTTTGGACTGTCCGTGAAGAGAAAGAAGCTGTGCCTGTTTATATATTGCTTCATCGTCAATGCCGTCAATATGTCGCCATGTCATCGCACCGCCCTCTGCGGTCGTGAGGTTTTTAACAGCATGGAAGCTAAAATTTGTAAAATCGGCTATCGAACCGACCATCTTACCCTGCCGATCCGCACCGAACGCATGAGCCGCATCTGCTACTATAGCAATTCTGCCGAGCTTTTCCTGAATCTCGTTAGACGGTTTGAAAAGGTGCTTCTTGCGTTCCACGACCTCAAAAATACGATCGTAATCACAAGGAACACCTCCCAAATCAACAGGAATGATTGCCTTTGTTTTTTCTGTAATGGCAGCTTCAAGGGCATCATAATCCATTTCAAGGCTATCCTTTTGACAGTCCACCATCACGACCTTTGCCCCTACATGGCAGACGACCGAAGCGGACGCAGTATATGTATATGCAGTTGTTATAACCTCGTCACCGCAACCGACCCCGAGAATACGCAAGGAGACCTCGGCACAAGCGGTCTGTGAATTAAGGCATACACTTTTAGGTGTATCGAGCCATTCAGCGATCTTCTTTTCAAGGAGCTTCGTCTTAGGACCCGTAGTGATCCAACCGGAACGAAGAGCATCTGCCACTAATTCAATTTCAGCTTCGCTGATATCGGGGGGGGAAAGGAATATTAAACTTCTTCATAATAGCACCATTTCTTTCTTGCTTGATATTTTAAGAGTGCGAGACATTTAAAAGCAATACTACCGCAGTATGATCTTCTACATTATATCATAATTATGCTTTTGTGTCAATGCAAATCAAAGAACTTTCGCTTTAAACAAACAAATTTTTTGACGTTTTTCAATAAAATATTTTGGCATTATTACCATACCCATTGTAAAATCGGATTTTTGCTTAACGGTTTTATTTTTAAACAAAAAAACATTTTCTGAAATTGCAATCAAAGCCGATCTATACTTGTAATAATAAAATAAGCAAGGCTTCGAAGTGAGGTATATCCTCTCTCCGAAGCCTTGTCAAAAAGCAAAATGACTTCTGCTCCCGATACCGTCATAAAACTATTTCGTCTATCAAGTCGAGTTCCTCTTTGGTAAACTCGGTGTTTTTGAGCATACCGATATTGTCAAGTATCTGCTCCGGCTTTGATGCCCCAACAAGCACACTCGTTACGTTCTTGTGGCTGTACACCCACGCAAGTGACATTTGTGCGAGGCTCTGCCCTCTCTTTTTTGCAAGCTCATTGAGCTTTTGTATCTTCAAAAGATTTCCCTCGGTCAGACTCTTTTCGTTCAAAAATCTTCCGTCTGTGCGAACACGGCTGTCCTCGGGGATACCGTGAAGATATCTGTCAGTAAGCATTCCCTGTGCAAGCGGGCTGAATATTATAAGTCCCTTTTTATCCTCACCGCAGGCGTTCAGAAGTTGATTGCTTTCAATCGTTCTGTCCATGATGGAATATCGGTTTTGATTGATAACAAAGGGGCATTTCAATTCTTTAAGTATGGCTGCCGCAGCTTTCATAGTCTCACCGTCGTAGTTTGAAAGTCCTACATAAAGTGCCTTTCCGCTCTTCACGATGCTGTCGAGTGCTCCCATAGTCTCTTCAAGCGGTGTGTCCTTATCCATACGGTGATGGTAGAATATATCCACATAGTCAAGTCCCATACGGCGAAGGCTTTGATCTATACTTGCTATAAGATATTTTCTGCTTCCAAAGTCACCGTAAGGCCCCTGCCACATATAATAACCAGCCTTGGTGCTTACGATCAGCTCATCACGGTATGCAGACATATGATCCTTCAATATCCTGCCGAAGTTGCGTTCTGCCGAACCCGCCTCAGGCCCGTAATTGTTAGCAAGGTCGAAGTGTGTTATGCCGTTATCAAAGGCGGTAAAACACATTTTACACATATTATCAAAATCCGCATTATCCCCAAAGTTGTGCCAAAGCCCCAGCGACACCGCACCAAGCTTCAGGCCGCTTTCTCCGCATTTATTGTATTTCATCTCGGAATAGCGTTCGTTGTTTGCAATATAACTCATATTTTTCTCCGTTCTATTTTTTTAAATTCAGGGCACAGGGATGATTACATCTGTTCAACTTCCTCGGAAAGCACCGTCCATTCGGCTACAAGGGGTTCTATTTTATCGTCAAGCTCTTTTTCCTTTTGGTTAAGCTCTTCGACTTTTTTATAGTCCGCATAAAGAGACGGATCATTCTCAAACTCGGCATTGAGTTGCTCTTTCTCTTTTTCGAGCAGGTCTATCTTTTCTTCCAAAACTGCGATCCTGTGCAGTTTTTTGTTCTTTTCTTTTTCGTTTGAGACAAATCTGACCTTTTTGGGCTTAACCTCTTCAACCTTTTCGGCAAACTCGGTCATATCGGGTTTCGGCTTGATCTTTTCATATTCTGCGTAGGTATAGGGATAAAGCGAAAGCCCTGACCCGTCGAACACCGCAAGACGTGTACATACTCTGTCTACAAAATATCTGTCATGCGACACTGTTATCACCGTTCCGCTGTATTCCTTGAGCATATTTTCGAGAGCGTTCTTGCCAATTATATCCATATGGTTTGTCGGCTCGTCTAAGATGAGCAGGTTTGGCTTTTTCTTAAATATCTTACACAGTGCAAGTCTTACCTTCTCTCCGCCCGATAGGTTCCCGACGATCTTAAAAACATCCTCTCCCGTGAACAAAAACGAGGCAAGCGAGCTTCTGCACTCCCCGTTAGAAAGACCGGGAAAAGAATTTTGAAAGTCCTCCAACACCGTCAAGGGAGAATAGTTTTGTGTCATAGTCTGGTCGAAATAGCCTATGTTGACGTGAAGTCCTTTCTTTATATCCCCCGAAATGGCGGGGATAATTCCCATAATGGTTTTAATAAGCGTAGACTTTCCCGTACCGTTTCTTCCGATGATACCGAGCTTTTCACCACGCTTTATAAGTGTGTCGATCTCGCCGAGCGGTCTGTCATATCCAAAGACCAGCTTGTTCAGCCAAAGTGCCTTTTCGACACTTTCCTCGCTAGGTGTAAAACCCGCCCTGAACGCCGTCGTATCAAAGGCAAACGGAACTTCGGCAGGTCCCATTTTACTGAGCAATTTGATCTTTGACTGTGCCATCCTTGCCTTGGTCGGTTTGTATCTGAAGCGTTCAACTAACGCCGATAGTCTTGCGATCTCCTTTTGCTTTAAGATCGCATCCTTTAATGCCTTGTCGTAGTCCTGCTGCTTTTGAATTGTAAACGACGTATAGTTGCCGTTATAACACTTTGTCTCACCGTACTCGATCTCGTATACCTTGGAAACGGTCTTGTCCAAAAACATTCTGTCGTGAGACACTACGATAAAGGCGTTCTTATACCCTATCAAATAGTTTTCAAGCCACTCTATCGCCTCTAAGTCAAGATGGTTCGTCGGCTCGTCCAAAAGCAGTACTTCGGGCTTTGAAAGCAACAATGTAAGCAGTGCAATCTTGGTTCGTTGTCCTCCCGAAAACTCGCACAGAGGCTTTTTCAGATCTGTCTCGCTAAATCCGAAAGCCTTTGCCGCCACATGATATTCCTTTTTATAGGTGTATCCGCCAAGTCTTTCGTAATCTTCGTTTAGCCGTGAAAATGCGTTGACCGTCTTTTCACAGGAATCTGTCGAAAGCTTTTCAGTGTAAGCCTTTATTTTGTCCTCTATTTCCAAAAGCTCCGCATATGCAGAAAGAAGCTCGTCCTCAAGCGTTATATCCGAAAGTCCGTCAAAGCTCTGCTTCAGCGTTCCGATGACTGCTCCGCCCGTTTTTGAGAATGAAAAATCAGACGTACCCGTACCGGGGACAAGCTCGACCTCACCTGAGATAGCTTTGAGCAGTGTAGTCTTACCGCAACCGTTTCTTCCGACTATGGCAACCTTTTCTTTATTATTCAGCGTAAAATTTATTTCTGTTAAAATAGGCTCGCCGTCGTATTCGACCGAACCGTTAACGATGGATATCTGCATAGTTATATTAAAGTTCCTTTGATATTAGTGCATTTGTTGTTTGCAGAGTTTAATGGCCTCCGTAACTTAATCGTAAAAAACTCTGCCCTCGTTGATCACGGTCTTTTCCTTTTCCTCCTTGGCGTAACCGAGAACGCAAAAGCCTATGCCCTCAACATCATCCTCGATACCCCATTTTTTGAGGAGCTTCTTTCCTTCGTCGCTCTCAAATATCTCTTTTGCACGGTGTATCCATCTCGAATCAACGCCCAACGCCCATGCGGCGTTCATAAGATTCCCCATGGCAAGACCGCCGTCGTATATATAGGTACACTCTTTCTTTACCAAAACTATGATCAGATCTTTTGCTCCGTAGAAATGGTCGTGTTCCATTGAACCAACAGCGGCATTCATAGCAGACAGCTTTGACACAGTGTCATCATTAGTCACTACTACAAATCGAGGAGTCTGCATATTTCTTCCCGTAGGTGCATTAAGACCTGCGGCTACGATCTGATCGATCAATTCTCTGTCAACGTGCCTGTCCTGATAGCATTTGCAGCTCTTTCTGCTTATAAGATCTTTTACTGTTTCATTCATGACGGTTTCTCCTATGATAATTCATTTGCATTATAGTACATTTTATCATTTTCCTATTTGAATTTCAATCGTCTTTTAAAATTTATGTCAAAGAGTTTTTCCCAAAGTCCCATCGAAAATAGATAGAGTATCCACATTTCGACAAAAGTCTTGCAAAAAATATCTTTATATGATATAATATAGCCGTTGTTTGTGTCTATAATCATTTAAAAAGCAGAAAGGATTTTATCTATGGGCGATCTTCTCAATATGAAGTGGGGGACTTTTACCCCTCAGCACTTTATTTCCTTGGTTGTCAGTTTGGCTCTCTCGGTCAGTCTTCACTTTATTCTCAGAAAAAAGAGTGACAAGACAAAACGCTTGGTGCTGTTTATTTTATCCTTCCTCGGACCTATCGCACTTTTGCATGATATGTCATGGGGATTGAGAACATCTATGCTGCTCTATCTTCCCTTTCACTTGTGTTCATTTAATGCGATCCTTACACCCATTCTCGTCTGGACTCGAAACCGTTTCCTCGGAAATCTTATTCCTCTTTTCAGTGTAGGATCGGCTCTTTCGCTTATCTTCAACACCGTTCAGGCAGAATACTCGATATTCAGCTTCGTTTTCCTGTTCCATTTTATCTCTCACACGATCGGATACTGTATTCCATTCCTTATGTTCTCGCTCGGATTGGTCAAGCCACACCCCAAATATATTCTTCCCTGCGTCGGCACGACATTCGGGCTTTATACGATCGCTCACTTTGTCAATCTCTTTGTAAATGAGATCCTCAAGGCACAGAATATCCTTGACAGCACAGGAACGCTTTACCAGGTCAATTATATGTTTTCTCTTGACCCACAGGGCAACCCCGTACTTATGCTCTGCTGGAACTTGATCCCTTACCAGTATTTCTATATGCTCGCAGTTATTCCCATCATTGCTCTTGCGTTCGGCTCAATGAATATCGGCTTTATTATCCGATACATCAAAAGTAAACGCAATCACGAGAACGAGCCTTTGGCAATAGAAGAATAGACAAAAACAGGCTGATCCACTTCAGTGGATCAGCCTGTTTTTGTTTGCTTAAAGCTGAAAGTCAGCCGATGCGATATTTCTTTCTTGTGTTGCCCGGAAAGCTCCGTTTGACCTCTCCGTATATGTTATATTTTAATATTTTTAATTGTATCCTTGAGTACTTCTGCACTCCTTCTGAGCAATTTGATCTCTTCGTCACTGAGAGGAAGAATAACACGGCTGCGAATTCCCTCATTTCCTACAACTGCAAGTGCACTGAGACACACATCGTCAATGCCGTACTCGCCGTGCATCATAGTGGAAACAGTCATCGTTGTATCGATACCGCTGAGCAGTGCCTTTACTATGTATGAAACAGACATAGATACTGCATAGAATGTAGCACCCTTTCTTGCGATTACTCGGCTTCCCGATTTACGTACATATTCTTCGATCTCAGCATAATCAAGTGGCGGAATGACTCTGTTCTCACTCTTGAATCTGTCATGACACTGGGCTATCGGAACGTTCGAAATGTTGGCAAGAGACCACGGAATGAAGCAAGAATCACCATGCTCGCCGAGAACGTATGCGTGTACGTTGCTCTGGTTGATCGAGAAATACTCGGAAAGTCTTGCACGGAGACGTGACGTATCAAGGATCGTACCGGAACCGATAATGCGATGCTCGGGAATACCTGAGCATTTGCAGAATACATATGTAAGTATATCAACGGGGTTGCTTACGATAAGGTACACAGCGTCAGGTGCTGCATACTTTGTAACCTCTCCGATGATACCCTTCATGATACCTACGTTGGTCTGGGTAAGCTCGAGACGTGTCTGACCTGATTTTCTCGGAATTCCTGATGTTATAATAACGATGTTCGCACCCTTGATGTCAGAATACGAGCCTGCGTGAACTGTACAGGGGTTGCAGAATGAAACGCCCTGTCTTATGTCCAATGCTTCACCGAGAGCTTTCGCTTCATTGATATCTACCATAACTATTTCAGACGCAAGTCCATTTACCGTAAGTGTGTAGGCAACGGTAGATCCAACGTTACCGCTTCCTATAATGGCAATTTTGTTCATAGTGAAATTCTCCTGTTTTGATATTGTTTCTGTTGCTTATTTTTTATTTTTAACTGCCGTACTGTTGATATACCCGAACCCAAGTGATTTCAACGGTGTTGGCGTTTTTGTTTTCGAAATGCTTTTTAAATTTCCCGTTTTTCAACTTTTTTCAAGCATATATCATACCCGAAAAGCAGATTTTTCACATCGTGACAATCCGAGGAGAAAACGAGCTTCTTATTCGCTTTTTTGAGTCTTTCGATTATCTCGTCGCTCGGATAAACGTCCTTTTTGTATCCTCTTGCGATCGCACCGGTGTTTATCTCAAAGGCAACAGCCTCTTTTTCGAGCATCTCCAATGCGCCGAAGCAAGCATCACGGTATCTTTTGTCGTCTGTATCGAACAGCGTGTTTCCGTCGTTGTAGATAGTTATTAGATCAAAATGCCCTACTATGTCGCATTTTGTTTTTTGATAAACGTCCGAAACGGTTCGGTAGTAGTCTTCGACAAACGAATAGTAGTCGCCGCAGTAATAACGCTCGACTATCTCCTTTTGAGATTCCATGCTTTCGTCGATCGGCAGATATACACCGTCTTTTTTTACATAGTGTACCGAGCCTATCACATAATCGTAATCGTCTGTGGGTTCTGACGCATAATAATCCTGCTCTATTCCGAGATATATCCTGATCCTTTCGCCGTATTTTTCTTTGAGACGGCGGATCTCGTCCTTGTAATTTTGAGTTGCGTCAAGCGACATACAGTAGCTCTCATCAAAGAAAGTATACGAATGTCCCGAAAATCCTATCTCGGCACAACCGAGCCTGATAGCCTCAAGCACAAGCTCCTCGGGGGTGTTTTTCCCATCGCAAAATGTTGTATGCGTGTGATAGTTACACTTTATCATTTTGTCATTTTCTCTTGCTTTACTTTGTGGTCGATAATGTGACGTGATGCAAGCTCTCTGTGTACGTCCTCAACGGTGATCCCCATCTGTACCATAAGCACCATTGCATGATATGCAAGGTCTGCAAGCTCGTATACAGTCTCGTTTTTATCGTCTGCCTTGCCTGCGATAATGACCTCTGTACATTCCTCACCGACTTTTTTCAAAATTTTGTCGATTCCCTTCTGGAAAAGATAGGTTGTATAAGAACCCTCGGGCATATTTTCTTTTCTTCCCATAAGAAGATCGTAAAGTCCCTGCAAAGAAAACTCCCCAAGCTCTTCACTCTGCCAAACGGGCTTTGTGAAGCAGGAATCTGTTCCCGTATGGCATGCAGGGCCGTCTTTTTCAACAACGACGACCAGAGCGTCATTGTCACAATCGGCAGTGATGCTAACGATATGCTGATAGTTTCCGCTCGTCTCACCCTTTAACCAAAGCTTTTGTCTTGAACGGCTGAAAAAGCAGGTGAGTCCCTTTTCCATCGAGATCTCCAGACTTTCTTTGTTCATGTATGCGACCGTCAATACTTTTTTTGTTATCGAATCGACCACAACTGCGGGAATAAGTCCGTCTTTATCAAATTTAAGTTCATTTACATCGATCATTTATATTACCGTAGGCTCTGCCAAGGCAGACGCCTTCCTTTCTCTGCGGCACACTTGCCGAAATTTTATTACAGTCTTACGCTTATATCATTTTTATGCAGTTCTTTTTTCAGATCAGGTATCTTGATCTCTCCAAAATGGAACACCGAGGCTGCAAGGCCTGCATCTATGTCGGGTATCTCGTTGAACAGATCAACGAAATCACGCACGCACCCCGCTCCGCCCGAAGCGATAACAGGCACGTTCACGGCATCGCAGACAGCTTTCAGCATCTCGATATCAAAGCCTTTTTTCACTCCGTCGGTATCTATCGAATTGACTACGACCTCACCCGCTCCAAGCTCTACGCATTTCTTTATCCAAGCAATCGCTTCCATGCCTGTATTTTCTCTGCCACCCTTGGAAAACACGGTAAATTTGCCGTCAACACGCTTGATATCGGCAGAAATAACAACGCACTGATTTCCGTATTTTTGAGCTGCTCTGCGGATCAAGTCGGGATCTTTTATCGCTCCCGAATTTACGCTGACCTTATCGGCACCGCATTTGAGAACACGGTCAAAGTCCTCTGTCGTGTTGATCCCTCCGCCTACCGTAAGCGGAATGAAAATAGTGCTTGCCACTTCTCTCAAAATATCAGTAAACAGACGTCTACCCTCAAATGACGCAGTGATATCGTAAAAGACCAGCTCGTCAGCTCCGTTATCCGAATAATATTTTGCCAATTCAACGGGCGACGAAACGTCCGAAAGTCCCGAAAAGTTTACTCCCTTTACCACCCTGCCGTCTTTTACGTCAAGGCAGGGTATGATGCGTTTTTTTATCATTTGGCGACCTCCAACGCTTCCACAAGGTCGATCGCTCCGGTGTAGTAAGCCTTGCCTATGATAGCACCGTACAGTCCCATCTCGGCTAACTTCTGTATATCCTCGATGCCCGAAACTCCACCCGATGCGGTGATGTCAACAGTGTACTTTTCAGAAAGCTCACGGTACATTCCGAGATTCGTTCCCTTCATTGCACCGTCCTTTGAGATGTCGGTACAGATAATGTTTTTTACTCCGAGCTTTTGCATTTTGAGGACAAAAGCATCAAGCGTGATCTCGGTCTTTTCTATCCAGCCCTTGATGGCGATAAATCCGTCCTTCACGTCTGCACCTACGGCGATCTTCGAGCCGTACTTTTCTATTGCGGTCTTTAGAAAATCCTCATCGTTTACAGCAGCCGTGCCGAGTATCACTCTCTGCACCCCCGCCGCAAAATATCTGTCTACCGTCTCCATACTTCTGATACCGCCGCCTATCTCGCAAAACAGCGAGGTCTTTTTTGCGATCTCTTCAACTATGCAAAGATTAGGTGTCGTTCCGTCCTTTGCTCCCTCCAGATCCACCATATGTATGTGTGTAGCTCCGCAGGCTTCAAAATCACGTGCGATCTCAAGCGGATCGTCACTGTAAACAGTCATATTTTCGTAATCGCCCTTGTAAAGACGAACTGCTTTTTTATCGTATAGATCTATTGCAGGAAATAAAATCATCTTCTTTAATTCTCCTCACAAAAAGCACGCAGTATATTAAGTCCGACCGCTCCGCTCTTTTCGGGGTGGAACTGACAGCCCATAACATTACCGTTCTGCACTGCCGCAGTCAGCTCTATTCCGTATTCCGAGGTAGCGATCACGCTTTCGTCGCAATCCGCTGCGTAAAACGAATGAACGAAATAGACACAATCGCCCTCTTTTATATATTTGAACAAGCTGCTCGATCCCCGAAAATGCAAAGCGTTCCACCCGATGTGCGGTATCTTCAGGTTGGCAGGAACAGCCCCCTCTATAGGAACGACATTTCCTTTGAGCAATCCGAGTCCTTCATGCTCTCCGTATTCATAGCTTTTTTCAAACAACAGCTGCATACCGAGACATATACCCATGATCGGCTTTCCGCTCTTTGCAAGCTCAATGACCAATCTGTCCATTCCGCTGTCGTGCAGTTTTTTTGCCGCATCGGAAAATGCTCCCACTCCGGGCAAAATTATTCTGTCTGCGTTTCTTATAACATCCTTATCCGACGTGATAATAGCGTCGGCACCTATGCTCTTGAACGAGGAAACCAGCGAAAAAAGATTTCCTACTCCGTAATCAATAATGGCTATCATTCAATAAGCCCCTTAGTAGACGGTATCTCGTCTTTTGCCTCTATGTCGCACGAGACTGCAGTTCTCAGGCTTCTTGCGACAGACTTAAATGAGCCTTCAATAATGTGATGTGAATTGCTTCCTGCAAGCTGTCTTATGTGAAGTGTGAGCTTTGCGTTTCTTGCAAAGGCTATCCAAAATTCCTCTGTAAGCTCGGTGTCGAAATTACCTACTCTCTGTGTCGGGATATTGAGAGCATAATAGCATTCTCCCCTGCCCGAAATGTCCAAGGCACTTAATATCAATGCCTCATCCATAGGCAGAATAGTTTGACCGTAACGCTTGATACCCCTCTTGTCGCCCAATGCCTGTCGCACCGCCTGACCCAAGGCAATTCCTATATCCTCGACCGAGTGGTGAAAATCGACCTCAACATCTCCTTTGCAGTATACGGTCAGGTCAAAACGTGCATGACGTGCGAAAAGGTTCATCATATGGTCAAGGAATCCGACGCCCGTATTTCCCTCAAATTTTCCCTCGCCGTCAAGGTTCAGTTTTATTTGTATATCTGTTTCGCCTGTTTTTCTGTTTATTTCGGATATTCTCATTGAACGTACTCCTTTAATACAGATTTTGTTTTTTGCAGGAACAGCTCCATCTGCTCCTCCGTTCCTATCGTGATCCTGTTATATTCCTTGATACGTGGCAGACTAAAGTGACGGATAAGGACTCCCTTCTCCTTTAAACGTCTGTAAAGCTCCTCGCCTTCGATTTTATCCGACCTTGCAAAAACGAAGTTAGTCTTTGAATCTATCACCTCAAAGCCGAGTTTTCTAAGCTCTTCGGTTACATATTCTCTTGTTTTTGCGATCTTCTTGCAATTTTCCATATAATAGCCGTTATCGCACAATGCCGCAACACCTGCCGCCGCTGTAATACGGTTTACGTTATAGGGGTTTACCGAATACTTTACCGTATTCAAGTCGGCGATAAGTGCGGCATTTCCAATACCGAAGCCAAGCCTTGCACCTGCCATTGAGCGTGATTTTGAAAATGTGCCTGTGACCAAAAGGTTGTCATATCTGTCTACCAACGAAACCGCACTCTCCGCTCCGAAATCAACATTGCTTCATCTATGATAACAACATTATCGGGATTGCTCTTGACTATTTTCTCTATCTTATCAAGCGATAGATAAAGTCCTGTAGGTGCGTTCGGATTTGCTATTACGACAGTCTTGTTTACCCCTATATAGTCCTTTTCGTCAATGCTGAAATCAGCCTCCAGAGGTATCTCCTCATATGGAATATGATTCAACTGTGCAAACACAGGATAAAAGCCATATGTTATGTCGGGAAATACCAGCGGATGTTCATCATCGGCAAATGCCATAAATGCAAAATTCAAGACCTCGTCCGAACCGTTCGTCATAATTATCTGCTCGGGCTTGACCGAAAAGACTTCTGCCATTTTTTGACGCAGAGCCTTGCATTCAGGGTCGGAATAAAGCTGAAGCCTGCCTGCCTCTTTTGACACCGCCTCTCGAACAGAATCCGACGGAGCGTAAGGAGATTCGTTTGTGTTAAGCTTTATATATGGCATATCCTGTGGCTGTTCGCCGGGTGTATATGGCGTGAGGCTTGAATATTTATCTGAAAACAATCTGCTCATTTCTTGTCTGCAAAACGCACTGTCGCACTTCTTGCGTGTGCGTTAAGTCCCTCTTTATTTGCAAAATAGGCTACCTTGTCGGCAACCTTTGAAAGTGCCTCTGCCGTATAGTAAGTAAACTGCGACTTCTTCACGAAATCGTCTACCGACAACGGTGATGAAAATCTTGCAGTTCCGCTCGTCGGCAAGGTGTGGTTAGGCCCTGCAAAATAGTCCCCCAACGCCTCGGGGCAGTATTTGCCCATGAATATTGAGCCTGCGTGCTTTATCTTGTCAAGATAATCAAAGGGATTGTCCACGCAAAGCTCAAGATGCTCGGGAGCGATCTCGTTCGCTATGTCGATAGCGAGCATCAAATTGTCCTCTGCAACGATGATCTTTCCGTTGTTGTCAACAGATGCTCTTGCTATCTCGGCTCTCGGAAGCATGGGTATCTGTTCTTCAAGCTCGTCACTTACCTTTTGGGCAAAGCCGTAGCTGTCTGTCACAAGCACCGCACTTGCCATCTTATCGTGTTCAGCCTGAGAAAGCAGGTCTGCCGCAACGAACTTGGGGTCGCACGTAGAGTCGGCAACTACAAGTATCTCGCTCGGTCCTGCGATCATGTCGATCGAGACCTTTCCGAATACCTGTTTCTTCGCCTCGGCAACATAAGCATTACCCGGCCCTACTATCTTATCTACCTTCGGGATACTTTCAGTTCCGTAAGCAAGTGCCGCCACTGCCTGAGCACCGCCAACCTTGAACACACGGTCAACACCTGCGATCCTTGCCGCCGCCAATATTACGGGAGCGACCTTTCCGTTTGCCGAAGGCGGTGTTACCATTACTATCTCTTTGCAACCTGCTATCTTTGCGGGTATGCTGTCCATAAGCACCGTCGAGGGATATGCCGCAGTTCCTCCGGGAACGTAAAGTCCTACCTTTTCGATCGGCATGATCTTCTGCCCCGTAACAACACCGTCTGTATTGTTGATCACAAAGCTCGTTCTCACCTGCTTTTCGTGGAAAGCACGGATATTTACTGCCGCCTCTCTCAAAATGTCCAAGAATTCGGTCTCGACACATTCAAAGGCTTCATCGATCTCCTCTTTTGTAACCTCGAGCGAAGTAAGCGTTGCTTTGTCAAACCTCGAGGCATACTCATAAAGAGCAGAGTCTCCGTTTTTTATAACGTTTGCAATGATATCCGATACCACCGACTCAACATTTGAGTTTATATTTTCTCTTGCAAAGATCTCATCATTTGAGACCTCTCCGTATTTGTATATTTTAATCATATTCAACTCCACGTAGCCGCCCGCGGCTGCTGTTTATTTTAACTGTTCTTTGATCGCCTGAACGATCTGCTCTATCTGCGTACCCTTGAACTTGAAGCTCGACTTGTTTGCGATAAACCTCGCACTTATCGGAAGTATAGTCGTCTTGACCTCAAGGTTGTTTTCCTTCAGTGTCGTTCCTGTCTCCACAATATCGACGATAACATCGGAAAGTCCGACTATGGGGGCGATCTCAATAGAACCGTTCAGCTTAATGATATCTATGTCTCTGCCTATCTTTGTATAATAGTCGGTTGCGATATTCGGGAATTTTGTCGCTACTCGCAATGCCTTTATGCCATCGTCGTAAAACTCCTTAGGTCCTGCCACCGCCATGTTGCACTTGCCCAGATTCAGATCGAGCAGTTCATATACATTTGGCTGATATTCGAGAAGTATATCCTTTCCCGCAACTCCTATGTCAGCCGCTCCTCTTTCAACATATATCGGAACATCGGATGGCTTTACCAAAAAATATTTTATACCCTTTTCTTCATTGACAAACACGAGCTTGCGGTTGTTCTCTTTGATCGACGGACATTCATATCCCGCCGCTTCAAACATCGCATACACCTTTTCTCCGAGTCTGCCCTTCGGTAATGCAACATTCAGCATATCTTATCTACCTCGCTGACCTTTATTATTTGGCGGCAACGTACAGACGGATCGGCAGAACGTTGAGCGCTGACCGTCATTCCCTTTTCGCAAATACTGCGTACTGCCCTTGCCACATCTATCTTGCTGTTGCCGTCACCGTAAAGCAAAACGACATCGACATCATAGGCATTTTGTTTCGACGGCATCTGCTCAAGCAGGTCAAGATACAGAGCAAATCCTATCGCTCTCGACTGTCTGCCCATCTTCGCCATGAGCTTGTCATACTGACCGCCCGACAAGATGCCCTCGCATATGCCATTCAAAAATCCCTTGAAAACAAATCCGTTGTAGTAGCTCATATCATTCACTACCGAGAAATCAAACAGTATCTTGTCCTTGTACGGAGTCTCATCAAGCATTTTAGACAGCATTTTGAGTTCATTCAAAGCATCGTTTGCCACGCCTGTGCATATCTCACTCAATTTTCCGATAACTGCGTCTCTCTTACCGTAAGCATAGATAAAGCCCGAAAGCTTTTCGCAGTTCTCTTCGCTTACCTCATATTTTTCACACAAACGCTGTAAGTCGTGAGGGTTCTTTTCTGCTATATAACGCAATGCCTGATTGCGGAAGGCTGCATCGGGGCATACAGAGTCGAGAAATGCCGACAGTATGTCAAGATGCGATATTTCAAGAACGAAATCCTGCGAGATCATAGACAGACTTTCTGCCGCAAGCGATATTACCTCAAAGAAATCGTAGAGGTCGAGGTCGCCTACGCACTCAAGTCCTGATTGCATGATCTCCTTGTAATGATGCGTATTCTCGGACACACGGTACACATTTTCGTTGTAGTATACCTTCTGCTTGACACCCTCCCCGTCTTCTCCGTTCTTGATTATAGAGAGCGTAACGTCGGGCTTTAATGCAAGCAGTCTGCCGTTTGTATCATTAAATGTAATTATACGGTCGCTTACCAAAAAATCTTTGTTTTGAACGTAAAGCTCATATTCTTCAAATTTGCTCATTTTATACGGCAAATATCCGTATGTACCGTACAGAGAACGCAGAGCAAATATCGCTCTCTCCTCTGTTTTTAAAAACTTCTCGTCGATCATCTTTATCTCCCTAACCACGTCGGCATTTTACATTATTTTTGTTCTTTGTTTTCTCCAAGTCTCGCAATAACGGTCTTGTAGCCGCCCGCTCCGTATTCACAGCACTTGCTTACTCGGCTGATAGTCGCCGTACTTGCACCCGTTTCTGTGTTTATAACGGTATAACTTATTCCCTTTGAGAGCATTTTTGCCACGGACAGTCTCTGTGAAAGGTCAAGCACCTCTTTTATTGTACATAGATCCTCTAAAAAAGCATAACATTCTTCTTTCGTTTCCAAAGAGAGCAATGCGTCGCAAAGCTCATCAGTCTCATTGCTGTGCCAATTTGCCATATAAATCCCCCACTTCGCCGCACACAGCGGCACACTTTTCGGTGAAAATCCTATTCTTATTTTTTGTTCTCTGCTTACGCACTTTATCAAAGCAGAGCGTTAATAGGATAAATTATACACTCTTTTTTAAATATGTCAATAGGTATACGAAATTTTTCACATATATTTCTTAATTTAATTATATATAAAATCAATTATATTTAAAAACGCTCTCGTGTCAAGGGAATTCCTTAAAACGAAAGCGTTTTCTTCTTTATTTATTTTAATTTTGATATTTTATCTGCTCCTCGCAAATAAGCGGATAGCGGATAAGCCTGTCCGAGTCGAGCTGTTCTTTTCTCATGTCCACTGCCGTTATCTGATGATCGTTGTATGACGTATAATAATATATTCCACGGTCGGCATTACAGCATGACGTGTATATCGTTATATGGTATTTCCCGCCGTCGGATTCGCAACAACCGTTTGGCACCTCCACCGAGCCGAGAATATGAAACAATTGACTCACACTTTCACTTTCTGAGTCTCCCGACACCGAGTTCATCTTGAAAAAAGCCGCACGGACAAATCTTGACTGTGAGGACATATCTCCGGGAAGTCCGATAGCTCCCATACCCCGACTGTAAACATTCAGCACAAGCTTTTCGGCAAAATTATTTTTCGGGGCTTTAGGCGACAAGGTCATGTAATTGTTGAGATTGAACATCTGCACCTCAAATAGCGGATTATTGGTCAAAACTCCTACGGTGTTGTCATAGACCTTGATACCCTCTTTTACAGATTCAACGGTTATCGCCCCGTCTCTGTCGGCAATTATCCAATGAAGCTGTGCCACGGGAAATTTGTCCATAAAGGCAGCCTTGGTCAGATTTATTCCCGCTAAAAGCTCCCTCGCCTCTTTTACAGTCGAACACTGTGACAATACCCACGGAACAAATTCAAACTGTGCAACATTGTCCCTGCTCGGCATTTCATCTCGGTAATGTGCATTCCCGACAAAGTTAAGCCCCGCCATGCAAAGCCCCTTTTCGTTTACTGCGTCGTAATAGAGCGGATATTCATCCTCAATATGTGCCATTCCTATCATAGCATAGTGACTTTTCATTTCACCCATGCTCACAAAGCGAAATGTATAATTTCGAGGTGTTACTGTTATCTCCTCGCCGTATGAACAGTCATAATCCAAGGTTCTCCCAAAATAAAGATCCTTTGTTTTATATGTTACCGCCGTACACATTCTTTTACTACACTGCCTTCCATATTTTGATTTATTATGGTGAAGTTCAGGTGGGAATATTCCTCTGAGAATGAAAATACCTTTGCTTTCGAAATAAATAAAAAAAGTCGCATCAAATTGATACGACTTTTGGGATGTAGCAATCGGAATTGTATCCGAATCACACCATCGTGGTGTGAGGTTTGGCATTACACTGCACTCCCTCGATAATTGGGGGCAGGCACTGCCTGCTGGTGGAGACGAGGGGAATCGAACCCCTGTCCGAAAGCCTCTTGACATAACTTTCTCCGTGGGCAGCTTGTCCTTTAAATTTCCCACTCGGCGGCGACGACAAGCAGTCTCCGCTTTGCAGTAGCCCTTTTGTCCATGATCGAGGCAAGGGCGAATACCCGATTCATGTTCACCGTTACAATGACGCTCAGTCCCGAATCACGGTACTTTCGGGAGGAACGGGTGACCCACAGGTCACAGCCTGCCAAATGAAGCTCTCAATACGAGAGCGTTCATTTAGGCAGCAAGTGCAACTTTATTGTTGTCGTTTAATTTTTAAGTTTAGGCATTATTACGGGATTACCCAGCCCGCCACGCTTATCATGCCTCAAAACCCCCGTCGAAACCATTACGTCCCCATATAATGTAATAAAAATTTCCCGTGTTTCGAGACCTTATTATTATATATTATCCGCACTCTTTTGTCAACATATTTAAGACGACAAAAATCGGCCATTAAAGCAATTTAACAGCCGATCTTCCTTATTTTTACTTTTTCCCATTGCGTTTTTCTTCTTTTTTCTGTGCCTTTTCAAGCTCCTTACGTCGTGCTATTTCGGGATTCTTAACTATAAATATGTTCGTCAGGTGCCTATCGTAAGACCCGAGCATATACGCCAAGAAGGAGACCGCCAGCGACGGGATCATGATCACAAAATACGAGATCGCATAAGAATTCAAAGGACTTCCCGCAACATTCAAGGAAAGCAGTCCTGTATACATACCCTCAATTGCCAAGGCGATCACACTGCCTACTCCGCCCACCGAGCCGAATACCTGGGGGAAAACAAATCCAAGCGTTGCCAAAACAGCCAACACTGCATTGGGGATATTGGCGAAGATGCCCATATAGAGACCTACGAAAACATTTCGTTCTTCTCTTCCACCGTTTATTGCTATACAGTCTTTAGAGCCGACCTCCCAGCAAAGACCGTAGATCAGGAACAAATAAAACACTATCGCTCCGATACTCGTAGTTATCTGCAATGCCTTATTATCAGACATTCCAGTTGCTATTGCAAGTCCGAGTCCGAATATCGCAATTGCGACCTGTGTTACAAACATTTTGACTATAGTATATGAATGCTTCTTAAAAACGCCGCCCATAAAAATGTTTTCCTTTCTTGTGTTGATTTTACAAGTTTACAGGTAAGAATTTCTTTTGAAATCAATACAAAGCAAATCTTCAGGTATCATTATAAATAATAACTCTCCCCTTTTCAACAAAACTCTGCGAAAATTTACAGTTTCGAAACTAAATACTTTCTATTTGTTGTATAATATAATCAAACGTGTTATATTTTGTATAATACAGATATGAATTATCGGAGGTTTTATGGCATACGCAATTTCGATCGATGAATTTTCCGACACTGTTCGTGAATTTGCTTCATACAAGCTCGTTATTCAAAACTGTTCAAAAAAGACTGTTGATGAATATCTTCTTGATCTGCGGACATTCTTTCGCTACATAATCGCCAAGCGAAGCGGAATTTCCCCAAAATCCGAAGAATTCGAACAGATAAACATTAGGCAGGCAGACCTTGATTTTCTGCGTTCCATACGGCAGGACGACATATATGATTTCCTTTTATACACAGGAACTCAGCGTCAGAATCAGTGGTCGGCAAAATCGAGAAAGCTATCGGCGATCAAGGCACTTTACCGTTTCCTTGTCGTAAAACGTGGATTTCTAAAGGACAACCCTGCGGCAAACATCGAATCTCCAAAGCCGAAGCGTTCCCTGCCCAAGTATTTATCAATCGAAGAATGTATGATGCTCCTCGATGCTGTGAAAAACGATAAAGAGTCGAAATCAAAAACACGTGACTATGCCATTGTCACTCTCTTTTTAAATTGCGGTATGCGTCTTTCGGAATTGGTCGGCATAAATCTCTCTGATATCGACCGTGAGCTGCGTTCGCTGACGGTTACGGGAAAAGGCAACAAGGAAAGGATCGTATATCTAAACGATGCCTGCCGCTCTGCCCTCGCAGATCACCTTTCGGAACGTCTGTGCGAAAGCAATAGAACCGTCGGAACGAATGCTCTTTTCATCAGCTCACGTGGACAGCGGATAAGTGCGAAAACCGTTCAGTGGATGGTATACAAATATCTCGATATGGCCGGGCTTGAATCCAAGCACTATTCGGTTCACAAGTTGCGTCACACCGCCGCAACTCTTATGTATCAGACAGGTGAGGTAGATGTCAGGGTCCTAAAGGATATTCTCGGGCATGAGCAGTTGAACACTACCCAGATATACACCCATGTCAGCAACGCAAGCATGGAAAATGCCATGTCTAAAAATCCGCTTTCAAAAATAAAAAAATAAATTTCAAGCAAAATCGAATAGATAATATTACCTTTTTTATTTCACATAAAACGAAGAAAAAAAGCCGACAATATCTTTGACGGAATGATAAAATCAAGTTGTCTTCAATTTAAATATCTATTTTTGTTGAGAAACTCGGTTTGTCATCCGAAAAAGGCATATTATGGAGGAAGCTCTAATGGTTATGGACCGCATCGCTCTTCTTCTTTCTGTAATCGGTTCACTTAACTGGGGATTGGTCGGCATATTTAGATTTGACCTGGTCGCATGGATCTTCGGCGGTTCGGGTGCGATCGGAAGCCGCATAATTTATACGATCATTGCCTTAGCCGGCATATGGTGCATTACTCTTGTTTTCCGTGCAAGAGACGCTTTCAAGTCTTTTGACGAAGAATAACTGCGGAGTCTTATCTTTCGGCAGATAATTATTTGCCCAAAACCGATTAAAAAGAATAGATCAAAAACAGGGGTGAGCCAAATGCAAAATGCATTTGATACTCACCCCTACGCTTTATTACTTTCTGTCTTTGAGTTCGATATAATCCTCAGATGAAGAAATGCACTTGTATCCCGGACGGATAATGCGTTTAGATGTGCAAAGCTCCTCCATACGGTGTGCACACCAGCCCGCAACACGTGCAATAGCAAACAAAGGTGTGTACATCTCTATCGGAATGTTGAGCATCTTATAAATAAGTCCCGAATACAGATCGACATTAGCACATATATCCTTGTGCGTACCCTTGTAGTCGTTGATTATATCGGGAGATATACGCTCTACCATTTCGATCAGATCATAATCCTTTTCAAAGCCTCTGTCATATGCAAATTTCTTTGCGTATGATTTGAGCATAACGGTTCTGGGATCGGATTTGGTGTAAACTGCATGTCCCATTCCGTATATCAAGCCGCCATTGTCATATTCCTTTCCTTCAAGTATTCTCTTGAGGAAGCAGGAAACCTCGTCAACGTTGGTCGTGTCTGATACCTTGCTCTTGATACAGTCGAACATCTCCTGAACCTTGATATTAGCACCTCCGTGCTTAGGTCCCTTCAATGCACCGATCGCCGCACCGAGTGCAGCATATGTATCTGTTCCCGACGATGAAAGCACACGGCATGCAAACGCCGAGTTGTTTCCTCCGCCATGCTCAGCGTGGATCACCAGACACATATCAAGCAGTCTTGCTTCTTCTTCGGTGAAACTCTTGTCAGGACGTGAAATCCTCAAAAAGTTCTGTGCTGTACCCAAATTGTTCTTGGGGTTTATCAAGTGAAGGCTTCTGCCCTGAAATTCGTTGCGGTAAACTGCATACGCATGTGCTGCGATAACGGGCATTCTTGCCACAATCTCCATGCTCTGTCTGAGCATATTTTCGAGCGATGTGTCGTCTGCACGGTCGTCGTATGAATAGAGTGAAAGCACACTTGTCGCCATCTTGTTCATTATCGAACGTGACGGAGCTTTCATTATTACATCTTCGGTAAATCTTGCAGGAAGATTTCTGTATTCGTTGAGCAGACCCGTAAATTCCTCAAGCTGACTCTCTGTCGGGAGCTTACCGAAGAAAAGCAGATAGATACATTCCTCAAATCCGTATCTGTCCTCCAAAATAGCGTGATTTATAAGATCAGAGACGTTATATCCACGGTATTCAAGCACACCGTCTACCGGGGTTTTCTCCCCTTCGTTTATAATATATCCGTGTGCCTTTCCTATCTTTGTCACACCTGCGGTAACTCCCGATCCGTCAGCCTCACGGAGACCTCTTTTTACGTGATAGTTGTCAAAGGCACTTGCAGGGATACTATATGCCCCTCGTGCGTGTTCAAGCAAATGCTCAAAACGCTCTCTGCTTTCGTCTTTATTCATTTTCATTTTTTCGTCGTTCATCGAAAGACCTCCCTGCGTAATAAATCTCAATATAGAACTTATTATACCACATTTTTGCAATTTTACAATAGGAAAAATGCAAATTCTTTGATTTTTTTACATACAAACGCTACTTTAGTATGCAAATAATGCAAAAGCACAAACCAAAACGTGCATTTCGGAGCACCGCATTTGTGAGTTTCGATCCTTTTGCGTATCGCAAAAACAAGAAATACCTCTCGCATAGCGAGAGGTATTTCTTGTTTGGTGCCGGTGGCGGGGGTCGAACCCGCACCCTGTCGCCAGGACTGGATTTTGAGTCCAGCACGTCTGCCAATTCCATCACACCGGCTTTTCGGTTTTCGACAACCTCAACTCGACGCTTTGGTTGCGATGCGATGTGTTCAGACAGGCAATTCCCTGCCTATTCGCACATCGCACCTATTATACCACAGCAACTTTTAAAATGTCAAGTACTAAAATCATTTTTGTGGGCAGAATTTCAAAAATTATTCAAGCTCGAATTTACCTGTATAAAGCTGATAATATTTGCCCTTTTCCTCTATCAGCTTATCATGTGTTCCACGCTCTATTATCCTACCATTTTCGAGAACCATGATAACATCGGAGTTCTTAACGGTAGACAGCCTGTGTGCTATTACAAAGACCGTTCTTCCCTTCATAAGTCCGTCCATGCCCTTTTGAACGAGTGCCTCTGTACGTGTATCGATGGATGACGTTGCCTCGTCGAGGATCATTACGGGCGGGTCTGCAACTGCCGCACGGGCGATAGACAGAAGCTGTCTCTGACCTTGAGAAAGATTCGTTCCGTTTGCGGTAAGCATCGTATTATATCCCTCGGGCAGACGGGTTATAAAGTCATCTGCGTTTGCCAGCTTTGCGGCGGCGATACATTCCTCATCGGTAGCGTCAAGCTTTCCGTATCGGATATTATCCATAACAGTTCCCGTAAAGAGATTCGTATCCTGCAAAACGACTCCGAGCGAGCGTCGCAGGTCTGCCTTTTTGATCTTGTTGATATTTATTCCGTCATATCTTATCTTTCCGTCATCTATATCGTAGAAACGGTTGATAAGGTTTGTAATGGTCGTCTTTCCTGCACCGGTAGCACCGACAAAAGCCACCTTCTGTCCCGGCTTTGCATAAAGCGTGATGTCACTCAGGACCTGCTTTTCGGGTACATATCCGAAGTCCATATGCTCTATCGTGACTTCGCCACGAAGCTCGGTATAGGTGATGCTTCCGTCACCGTGCTGGTGCTTCCATGCCCAAAGTCCTGTTCTCTCTGCGGTCTCAACGATCTCGCCATTCTCACGCGTTGCGTTGACAAGCACTACATATCCCTCGTCCTTCTCAGGCTCGGTGTCGAGCAATTCGAACACACGTTTTGCACCCGCCATAGCCATAACTACCGAGTTTATCTGCTGAGAGACCTGACTCACGTTGTTGGTAAATTGCTTGGATATATTAAGGAACGGAACTACTACTGCTATCTTCTGAATAGTACTCATATATTCGATCCCGCCGAGCGATACGTTCGGAATACCCTCGCTGACAACAATGATGCCGCCAACAAAGGCAACAAGCACATACAGAATGTTTCCTATATTGCCCATGATAGGCATAAGAATATTCGCAAATCTGTTTGCGTTTGTAGCATCGTGGCAAAGCTCGTCATTTATCTTATCAAATTTTTCGACGCTCTTTTCCTCATAGCAAAAGACCTTGACGACCTTCTGACCGTTCATCATTTCTTCGACAAAGCCCTCTTCCTTTGCTATCGAACGCTGCATCCTGATGAAGTTACCTGCACTTTTTCCCCCTATGCCTTTAGCCGCCATCACCATTGCAACACTTGCAAGTGCAACGACGAGTGCCATCCACGCACTGAGATACAGCATATTGAATATCAAGGAGCAAACTATAAGTGCCGCTTGGATAAGATGCGGCAACGTAACCGACACAAGCTCACGCACGGTATCGATATCGTTTGTATAATGCGACATTATATCGCCGTGTGCATTAGTATCGAAATAGCGTATCGGGAAATCCTGCATTTTGAGGAACATCTTCTTACGCATACTGTTAAGGAAGCTCTGTGTTACGACTGCCATTACTCTGGTATATATGAATGATGCCAGCCAACCTGTCGCATAGATACAGAGCATTGTTGTCACAAGTGTGATCAGCCTTATGTATACAGCATCGAGTCCGAGCTGAAGTCCGTCGTTTATGAGCAGTATATACTGTTCCATAAACAGACCCGCTATAGTCGATGCCAACGACACGACTACGATACAGGCAGTGACAAATATCATCTGCACCTTGTATTCCTTGAACAACAGCTTGAGTATTCTGAAAATAACTCCTATCGGGGGGGCTGCTTTTGTGCCTGATGCCGTATTGTTATTTTCATTCAAGTGAGCTTTAGCCTTGACATTAGTCTTCATCGCTTTCCGCCCCCTTTGTCTGAGATTCATAAATTCCCCTATATATAGGACTTATACACAAAAGCTCCTCATGAGTTCCCATAGACTCTATCTTTCCGCCGTCAAGAACGATTATCTTGTCTGCGTGTTCAACTGAGGAAACTCGCTGAGCTATGATGATCTTTGTAGTGTCGGGTATCTCCTCGGCAAACGCCTTGCGTATTATAGCATCGGTCTTTGTATCGACCGCACTCGTGGAGTCATCAAGGATAAGTATCTTCGGCTTTTTGAGCAACGCACGGGCAATGCAAAGTCTCTGCTTTTGTCCGCCCGAAACGTTAGTACCGCCCTGTGTGATATTTGTATCATAACCGTAGGGGAAGGTCTTTATAAACTCGTCTGCCTGTGCAAGACGGCAGATACGTTCCATTTCCTCGTCGGTAGCGTTCTCATTTCCCCAACGCAGATTCTCTTTGATCGTTCCCGAGAAAAGAACGTTCTTTTGCAATACCATTGCGACCTGATTTCTCAAGGTCTCGATGTCGTAATCACGAACATCCACTCCTCCGACCTTAACGCTTCCCTGACCTACATCGTAGAGTCTCGGAATAAGCTGAACCAAGCTCGTCTTACCGCTTCCCGTTCCGCCTATGATACCGACCGTCTCGCCTGATGCTATAGTCAGATTTATATCGGCAAGCGACTGCCTTTCCGCCTTTTCGGAATATGAGAAGCTTACATTATCAAATACGATACTTCCGTCAGCGATCTCGTTTATCGGATTTTCGGGATTTTTGATGCTGCTCTCCTCGTCGAGGACTTCAACTATTCTGTTTGCAGATTCGAGTGACATAGTTATCATCACTATTATCATCGAGAGCATCATAAGGCTCATAAGTATCTGTGCACCATATGTAAGAAGTGTCGAAAATCCTGCAATATCGAGATCGGCTCCGCTCGATGTGATGATCAACTGTGAGCCGAAGAAGCAAACCAAGAGCATCAGTACATTGAAGCAGAACTGCATCAAGGGGCTGTTAAGTGCGAGTATCTTTTCTGCACGTGTAAAGTCCTGACAGACCTCGTCGGATGCCTTTGCAAACTTTTTCTTTTCGTAATCCTCACGAACAAAGGATTTAACGACTCTCATACCCGAAACGTTTTCCTGAACCGATTCGTTAAGCTTGTCGTATTTTTTGAAAACCTTTTTGAATATGGGAAAGGCTTTTTTGATAATTAAAGCAAGTCCTACCGCAAGCACCGGTATTATGACCGCAAATGCTACCGACATCTTAGGACTCGTTACGATCGCCATCGTAAGTGCAAACATGAGCATGAGCGGACATCGAACGGCTGTTCTGATTATCATCATATACGCCATCTGAACATATGAAACGTCTGTCGTAAGACGGGTCACAAGTCCCGGTGTCGAAAACTTGTCCATGTTCGCAAAGGAATAGCCCTGTATCTTGCTGTACATATCGTGTCGCAGATTCTTTGAAAAACCGCAGGCTGCAACAGCAGCAAAGTTACCCGACAACGCACCGCACGAAAGTGACGCCAACGCAAGAGCGATAAGTATAAGTCCATATTTAACTATAGTAAGTATATCACATTGGTTTTGTATGTTTCGTACAAGTTGGGCAGTAACAAGAGGGATAAAACACTCTATCACTACCTCTGCTGATACAAAAATCGGAGCCAAAATTGATGCTTTTTTGTATTCCCGTATACTTCGGGCCAATTTTTTTATCATCTGAATAATTCCTTTCACAAATTCGGTTATATATCTTCCCTAAGACAAAAACGAGTTTCAAGTGAAGCCTACACCTTGAATTTAAAGCATATTTAATTCAAAACATATTTTATTATATATTTCATCATACTCACATGTCAACGCTCGGCAAGTAAAATTTACAATAATTTTAAATGACACACCATCAAATATCACAATTTGGGAAAAGTCAGACATCGCCCTGTCGCACAATGCACCCGAACAGAATATATTTATTAAAAAGACTTTTTTTGGGGAGGTATTTTAAATGAATGATAATATCAGCAACGGTAACATCTTTTCAAATGTTCCGCCCGAATACACACAGACAGGTTATCTTATAGTAAGAGTATCGACGGCAAGAGGAGCAATACCGCTTGAAAACGCCACCGTGACCGTGCGTGGATATGACCCGTCAACGATTCCCGATGTCAGCTCGGGAGTGCTTGTTTCAACACGTACGAACCCCGACGGAAGCACCGTCCGCATCGCTCTTCCGGCACTTCCGAAGGCTCTTTCACAGGAATCGGGTAACGGAAAAAGCTTTGCCACATATAACATTGACGTAGCGGCACCCGGATACTATCTGCAAAGCAATATCAACGTGCCGATATTCGAGGGGATAACGGCAGTCCAGAACAGTTATCTTATTCCTTTGCCCGAAAACACGACAATCGGTAATGAATATTACGACAGAATAAGATATTTCGAGGGAGAAAACCCGAATCTGTAAGCAAACTCCAATTTTTGAAGAAAGGATCTTTTGCCAATGCAAAAGCCACGGTAACAGTCATGCCGACGACCCCTGTCATTCCTCAGTTTATCACCGTACACCTCGGTGCTCCCGACGAAGAGGCACTGAATGTGACGGTTCCGTTTATGGATTATGTGAAAAATGTAGCATCGAGCGAGATATACCCCACATGGCCCGAAAATTCAATACGTGCAAATATTTATGCACAGATATCCTTTGCTTTGAACCGTATATACACCGAATACTACCGTTCGAGAGGATACGATTTCGATATAACAAATTCTACTGCGTTCGACCAATTTTTCGTTGACGAACGTAACATATTTGAGAATATATCACAGACGGTATCCGAAATATTCGACAGCTATATCCGCCGTCAAGGGTTCATAGAACCTCTGTTCGCACAGTATTGCAACGGAACTACGGTGACCTGCAACGGTCTGTCTCAATGGGGTACGGTAGACCTTGCGAACCAAGGGCTTACACCGTATGAGATACTTCAGTTTTACTACGGCAACGATATCGATATAGTAACCGATGTACCCGTACAGAACGTGACGGCATCTCTTCCACCTAACCCCTTGAGAATAGGCTCTGTCGGCGATGATGTAAGACAAATACAAATAAGGCTGAACCGCATCTCAGACAACTACCCCTCGATCCCTAAAATATATCCCACCGACGGAATTTTTACGACAGACACATTTAATGCAGTAACGACATTCCAGCAAATATTCAACCTGACTCCCGACGGAGTCGTCGGCAGAGCTACGTGGTATTCAATACAGATGATCTACAATGCCGTGAAACGTCTGAATGAGATAAATTCTGAGGGTCTGCGGCTTGATGAGATCTCAAAGCAGTTTCCCTCGGTTCTTTCGCTCGGGTCAAGAGGTGCGGGAGTTCAGACCCTCCAATATTTTTTAACATATCTTTCGAACTATTACAATTCTATTCCCCCCGTAGCCATTGACGGTGTGTTCGGGGAAAGCACTCGTGCCGCCGTAATAGACCTGCAAAACACCTTCGGGCTTACTCCCGACGGAATCGTCGGTGCTAATACGTGGGACACTATGTATAACGCCTATGTTGATATAGTCTCAACTATTCCTCTGAAGTATGTCGAGGGAAACATCGTTCCGTTTCAAGGAAACATTTTGCGGATCGGCTCAGAATCCGACGAGGTAAGACTTCTTCAGGAATACCTCAACTATATCGCAAACGTATATACAGAGATACCTCAGGTAAATGTGACCGGATTTTTCGGAACGAGGACACAGGAGGCGGTCATCGTATTTCAACGTCTGTTCGGTCTTGAACAAAACGGTCTTGTCGGCTCTGTAACATGGAATGCCATAACAGATGTTTACAGTGACATATTCAACGGCTCTCGTCTGAATGAGGGTCAGCACCCCGGATACGAGATCGGAGCATAAAAACAAAACGAATCTCTTCCACGTCAGTCATACGGCACAAATTCAACGAAAGGCTGCCTTTCACGAAAAGGCATGATATACAGTATGGATAACAGACCTAACGAAATAGAAGCCATTTCAAATCTTCAACGCTATCTGCGACGTATTTTTGAATCCGACCCCAACATCGATACGATACCGATAGATGGGATATTTGAATCGGCAACACGCAATGCCCTCACCAAATTTCAAATAATGAACGGACTGCCCGCCACGGGAATTGCCGACATCGACACATGGGAGCTGCTCTATGCACGCTTCCTTGAGGAAAATGAAAGAGTGGCAAAGCCCGAAAAGGTAATGATATTTCCGCCGTATCCCAAAGACTATGCAATGTCTTACGGAGACAACTTTTTCAGCATACTCGTCCTGCAACATATGCTTTCCGAGCTTTCGGCAAATTACGACGGAACGAACGGTGAATACGAACGTATAAATCTCGGCGGAGTCTACGACGACGAAACGCTCTCAGCCGTCACCGATTTTCAAAACAGACACGGTCTTGATGCAACGGGTGCGGTAGATAAGATCACGTGGAACCGCATAGTTACCGAATACAACATATTATTTGAAGACATACAACAGTAAAATATAGATCTGCGACCGACATCGACATATATTTTGCCATACTGTGAGGTACAATAATACCAAATAAAAGATCCGACCGATCACGGTCTCGGATACGTTAATTATAAAAAGGACGGATATTTATGGCAAATAAATTCACTCAAAAGGCACAGTCAGCATTACGCCGTTCTCTCGATGTGGCATCGGAGCTTGGGCATTCATATATCGGCTCCGAGCATCTGTTGCTCGGACTTGCGGCAGAAAGTGACGGTACGGCTTCACGCCTGCTCTCGGAGCGTGGGGCGACCTATGACAAGATACGAAAGCTCGTTATAGGGATAACAGGCTCGGGAAACCGTTGTCCCGTTTCATCCTCGGATATGACCCCAAGAGTCAAAAAGATAATAGAGCTTTCTGCCACCGAGGCTCAAAAGGGGGGGCAGACATTTATCGGGACCGAGCATATGCTTTTGGCTCTCATAGATGAGCGTGACTGCGTAGGTGTAAAGGTACTCGAAAGTATACCCGTATCGATCGCAGAGCTGTCAACAGATATTCAAAATTTCATCAGCTCGTGCAAGGAAAGGACTTCAGGTGTCCGAAATACACGTGAACGACGAGACGAGCGAAAAGAGCATACCATTTCCACACTTTCGGCGTTCAGCAGAAATCTGACGAATGCCGCAAAGGCGGGAAAGCTCGACCCTATAATCGGACGTGACAGTGAGACTCAACGGCTCATACAAATTCTTTCACGCCGAACGAAGAACAATCCCTGCCTGACAGGTGAACCCGGAGTTGGAAAGACTGCCGTTGTCGAGGGACTCGCACAGAGGATCGCTGACGGAAATGTTCCCGACAACTTAAAGGACAAAAAGATAATCACTCTCGACATCCCCGCCATGATCGCAGGTGCAAAATACCGTGGCGAATTTGAAGAACGCATGAAAAATGTGATGAGCGATGTTGCCAAAGACCCGTCGATCATCCTCTTCATCGACGAGATCCATACCCTGATAGGTGCAGGAGCTGCTGAGGGGGCAGTCGATGCCGCAAACATCATAAAGCCTGCCTTGGCACGTGGAGAGATGCAGCTCATCGGTGCGACAACGATATCGGAATACAGAAAGCATATTGAAAAGGATGCCGCTCTTGAACGCAGATTTCAGCCCGTAAACGTCAGCGAGCCGAGCGAGAGCGAGGCAATAAAAATATTGCTCGGACTCCGTGACAAATACGAGGCTCACCACGGACTGAAAATAGACGACTCGGCGATATATGCCGCAGTTCATCTATCATCAAGATATATCACCGACCGATTTCTTCCCGATAAGGCAATAGACCTGCTCGACGAGGCAGCATCAAAAATGAGGATACTTGCCCTGACCACACCGCCCGAATTTCACCGCATCGAGGAACGCATCTCCGATATTTCCCGAGAAATGGAATCTGCCATATCTGCTCAAAATTTTGAGAGAGCCGCAAAGCTGCGTGACGAGGAGACTCGGCTGAACGCAGAATACGAGATAATGAAGGAAAACAGAAACTCCCGTTCGGATTCAGACGTGCTGACAGTCACTGACGTAAATATAGCCGATGTCGTGACATTGTGGACAACGATCCCCGTCAGTAGGCTTATGGAGGAAGAAAACGAACGTCTCTTGCACCTTGACGACCTTTTGCGTGAAAAAGTCATCGGTCAGGATGAAGCCGTAGAAGCGACCGCACGTGCGATACGACGTGGCAGGCTCGGGCTCAAGGACCCTCACCGTCCGATAGGCTCTCTTATCTTTCTCGGTCAGAGCGGTGTCGGAAAGACCGAGCTTGCAAAATCTTTGGCTGAAATTCTTTTCGGCTCACGTTCCTCTATAATAAGACTTGATATGTCGGAGTATATGGAGAAGCACAGTATTTCAAAGCTTATAGGCTCGCCTCCCGGATATGTAGGGTACGACGAGGGCGGTCAGCTTACCGAAAAGATCCGAAGAAAGCCCTATTCTGTTGTGCTGTTCGATGAGATAGAAAAGGCTCACCCCGACATTTTCAACGCACTCCTACAGGTGCTTGATGACGGTATTCTCACCGATTCTCAAGGTCGGCATATTGATTTTTCAAACACGGTGATCATAATGACCTCAAATATAGGGGCATCGACAAAAAGCACAAGTCTGCTCGGGTTCGCCTCCTCGGCAGAATCAGAACGTGCAGAAAATGCCGCTTCACGTGAGCGGATACTGTCGGCTTTACGCCGAACATTTCGCCCTGAATTTCTGAACCGTGTTGACGATATAATCGTTTTCAACTCGCTAAACCGCCAAAGCATTGAAAAAATATCGAAGATAATGCTGAACGACCTGAAAAAACGCATATCTCCGCTCGGAATAGAGGTCGATTTCTCAGACAACGCCGTAAATAGGATCATGGAAAAGGGATTTGATTCCTCAAACGGGGCAAGACCGCTCCGCCGTACCATCTCTCGCCTGATCGAAGACAAACTCGCCACGGCGATCCTCGACGGAAGTGTCAAAGCTCCCTGCCGTATTACCGTCGATATAGACGGCGATAATACACTTTTCATTCCGTCATAAAAATGAGGGTGAGTCAAATGCAAAAATGCATTTGACTCACCCTCTGTTGTTGTATTTAATTTCTGTGTCCGCTCAATTTAAGCATTTCGGCTTTGATATTCCAAAGCTTTTGAGAAAGGTCAACATAATAGTTATGGGGGTTGTTGAAACGGCGTACCTCGTCCCATATTCCCTCTATTTCTTTCTTGCAATGTGAACGGATCTCCTCAAGCGTCGGAAGCTCATATACCTGCTCTCCGTTTTTGAATATCGGAACGAGCAGTTCTGTTGCGGTAAAGTTTTCAAGAACTTTACGCTTCCATGTATGCTCGGGGTCGAATATCTCAAGCGGTTTGGTGTCGTCAATGACTTCATCGTAAACACAGATCAAGTCAGCCTCGGCTTTGCCCGTATCTTTGCTGCGGAGTCTGTAGACCTTTTTGAAATGCGGTGTTGTGATCTTCCCTACATTCTCGCTTATCTTTATCTTGGGTATTATATTTCCGTCCTTGTCCTCAACTGCACAAAGCTTGTAAACTCCGCCGAACACGGGGTCTGTCTTTGATGTGATGAGACGTTCGCCAACACCGAAAGCATCGACTTCGGCACCCTGACGTATCAACTCACGTATGACATATTCATCAAGGGAGTTTGATACGATGATCCTACACTCATCAAGTCCCTCCTCGTCAAGCCTTTGTCTTATCTTCTTTGTCAGATAAGTTACGTCTCCCGAATCAAGTCTGACTCCGCATTTTTTTATTCCGAGAGGCTGTAAGACCTCTTTAAATGCACGTATAGCATTTACAAGTCCGGATTCAAGTGCGTTGTAGGTGTCTATCAGGAGTGTTGCGTTGTTGGGGTAAAGCTCGCAATACGTCTTAAATGCAGTATATTCATCATCGAACATCTGCACCCACGAATGTGCCATTGTACCTGTAGCCGGTACTCCGTAAACCTCATCGGTGATCGTACAGGCGGTAGAACCGCATCCTCCGATATAAGCAGCCCTTGCACCGAGGATCGCAGCATCTGCACCCTGTGCTCTGCGTGAACCGAACTCGCTTATTGCTCTTCCCTTTGCGGCACGGGTGATCCTTGCCGCCTTGGTTGCGATAAGTGACTGGTGATTCATCATCATAAGAACGTATGTCTCGATAAACTGTGCCTCGACCGCATTTGCACGTACTGTCATAAGCGGCTCGCCGGGGAAAACAACAGTTCCCTCGGGAACGGCATAAATATCTCCCGTGAATTTAAAGCCACGCAAATAGTCAAGGAACTCCTCGCAGAAAACATTCTTTGAACGAAGGAATTCTATATCATCTTCGTCGAATTTCAGATCCTTTATATATTCAATGACCTGTTCAAGTCCCGCAACAATGGCAAAGCCTCCGTTATCGGGATTGTTTCGGTAGAACACATCAAAATATAATATTTTATCCTTCATTCCGCAACGAAAATAACCGTTACCCATCGTAAGCTCGTAGAAGTCACAGAGCATTGTAAGGTTTCTTTTTATGTCTTTCATGTTTTCTCCACTTTCGTTTTTGTAAAATTTTTACTTTATGGCAATTATTTTACCATTAAGTGTTGTATTTTTCAAGGTTTAAAGTTATAATAAACATAAAAAATGTGTAATTTTTTTAAGTGAGGCTGATTTTTTATGAAAAACGGATTCATTTCGGTAGCCGCCGCAACCCCTCATATCTGTCTGTGCGACTGTAAAAAGAACGCAGAGCAGTTTGTAAAGACGGCAAAAAATGCAGTTGAAAACAAAGTAAAGATCCTCGTTTTCCCCGAGCTGTCGCTTACCGGATATACCTGTTCCGACCTGTTTTTGTCGGACACGTTGGTAAACGGAGCTCTCGATGCTCTCAAATATTATATTGATAACACCGCTGAGTATGATCTTGTCTCGCTTGTCGGTCTGCCTGTACAAAGCAAGGACAAGCTCTACAACTGTGCTGCTGTTTGCTGTGGCGGACGGCTTTTGGGACTCGTTCCAAAGAGCAATATCCCGAGCTATGGGGAATTCTATGAAGGAAGACATTTTGCCCCCTCGCCCGATACAGTGACGGAATTTGAATTTGACGGATACAGCGTTCCGTTAGGCTCGAAGATACTCTTTGAATGTAAAACCTTGAAGTCGCTGACTCTCGGAGTCGAGATATGCGAGGACTTGTGGGTATCTGTTCCCCCGTCAGCCGCTCTTGCCGAGGCAGGTGCAACGGTCATTGCAAACCTGTCGGCCTCAAACGAGACCGTCGGCAAGGACTCTTATCGCTTAGCTCTGGTAAATTCTCAATCGGCACGTATCAGAGGCGGATATATCTACGCTAACTGCGGCGAGGGCGAATCTACAACAGATCTGGTCTTTTCGGGTCACAGCGTCATAAGCGAAAACGGCATCGCTCTTGCAGAACGCAAGCCCTTTGATTTTTCATTCGGCGAATTGCTCATCAGCGAAATAGATACACAAAGAATAGTCCATGAAAGACTTCGTATCAATACACATCAAAGCAATAACAGCAACGGTTATGTAAAGGCCGGATTTTCTCTCAAAGAAGAGGAAACTCCCCTCACCCGCAAAACAGATGCTCACCCCTTTGTTCCCTCGGACACAATGGAAAGAGAAAAGCGTTGCGAAACGATCCTCTCTATCCAGTCCCAAGGACTCAAGCAGAGGATCGAACGTTCATATGCAAAGAAATGCGTTGTCGGTATCTCAGGCGGTCTCGATTCCTGCCTTGCACTTTTGATAACGGTCAGAGCGGTAGACTCACTCGGGCTTGACAGAAAGAGCGTCCTCGGAGTTACGATGCCCTGCTTCGGCACGACATCGAGAACAAAAAGCAATGCCGAAAAGCTCTGCTCGGAGCTTGGTATCGACTTCAAGGAGGTCAATATCACCGACGCCGTAAATGTTCATTTCAAAGATATAGGACATGACAGTGAAGACCGAAATGTTGTTTACGAAAACGCTCAGGCACGTGAACGCACTCAAGTTCTCATGGATCTGGCAAATTCCTGCAACGGACTCGTTATCGGCACGGGAGACCTTTCCGAGCTTGCTCTCGGTTGGGCGACCTATAACGGCGACCATATGTCGATGTACGGTGTGAACGCATCTGTTCCGAAAACTCTTGTACGTCACATCGTCTCATACTGTGCTGACAAGGCAGAGGCAGGGGCAAAGAGCGAGCTTGCTGCTGTGCTGAGAGATATCCTTGCAACACCCGTCAGCCCCGAGCTTCTTCCCGCCGACAACAAAGGTAACATCAGTCAGGTCACGGAAGATATCGTCGGTCCTTATGAGATCCACGATTTTTACCTCTATAATATGGTACGCTTCGGGTTTACCCCCGACAAGCTCTTCAGGCTCGCCTGCCGTGCATTTGACGGGGTGTATGACAAGAAAACGCTCTTGCATTGGCTCGAGGTTTTCCTACGCCGCTTCTTTGCTCAACAGTTCAAACGCAGCTGCCTGCCCGACGGCCCGAAGGTCGGCTCTGTAGCCCTTTCCCCCAGAGGAGATTGGAGAATGCCGAGCGATGCAAGTTCGGCACTTTGGCTCTCTTATGTAGAAGAATTGAAAAAAACGATCAAATAACCACAGATTATATACGGAGGTCATATAACAATGAACAACTACGATTACGCAAAACAACGCTATGCAGAGATCGGTATCGACACCGAAGAAGCAATAGCAAGGCTTCAGAATACACCCATATCCATTCACTGCTGGCAGGGCGACGATGTGCGTGGCTTTGAGGGTGCTACATCTCTTGACGGTGGCATTCAGACCACGGGTAACTATCCCGGAGTCGCAAGGAATGCCGAAGAGCTTATGGAAGACTTCGACAAGATGCTCTCGCTCGTTCCCGGCAAAAAACGTATAAATCTTCACGCAAACTATGCTTTCTTTGAGGGCAAAAACAAGGTTGACCGTGATGCCCTCACCCCCGAAAACTTCAAAAAGTGGGTCGAGTTTGCAAAAGAAAGGAATCTCGGAATAGATTTCAACCCTACATTCTTCTCCCACCCCATGGCATCGAGCGGACTTACACTTTCTAACCCCAACGACGAGATAAGAAATTTCTGGATACGCCACGGAATTGCCTGCCTGCGTATCGCTGAATATTTCGCACGAGAGCTTGGCACTCCCTGTCTGCTCAACTTTTGGATCCCCGACGGATACAAAGAAACTCCTGCCGACAGATTCGGCCCTCGCCAAAGATTCGCAGACTCCTTGGATAAGATCCTTGCAACAGGATATGACAAGAGCCTCGTTTACATATCTCTCGAATCAAAAGTGTTCGGCATAGGTGTTGAATCATACACAGTCGGTTCGTCGGAATTTTGCGTAAACTATGCCGCTTCAAGAGGCATCATAAGTCTTATGGACAACGGACATTATCACCCCACCGAGGTCGTGTCGGATAAGATATCTTCTATGCTCCTCTTCAATGAAAAGATAGCACTTCACATCACAAGAGGCGTTCGCTGGGACAGTGACCATGTCGTTCTCTTTGATGACGAAACAAAGGAGATCGCACGTGAGATAGTACGCAACGATGCACTTGACCGTGTATTCATTGCAACAGACTATTTCGATGCAAGCATCAACCGTATTGCCGCATGGGTGATCGGAGCAAGAAATGTTCAAAAGGCTCTTCTATGTGCGTTGCTCGCCCCCGACAAAAAGCTCAAGGAGCTTCAGGACAGCGGAAGCTTTACCGAGATGCTCATGCTCAACGAGGAGTTGAAATTCTTACCCTTCGCCGAAGTATGGCATGAGTTCTGCCGCAGAAACGGCATCATAGCAGACAGATCATGGTTTGACAGCATCAAGGAGTATGAAAAAGACGTACTCTCAAAGAGAATTTGACTCATACTCAAACAATATAATCGTCACTTTACATTGAGGAGAAAAAATTGAGTAAAGCCGAAAACAACAATCAAAGCAACAGCACAGCACGAAAAAGAAAGATAATTCTTTTATGTTCGCTGATTTTATTTGTAGCAATAATAATGCTCCTTGCTTTCTTTATAAGCAAGCCACTTATAAACTCAATAACCAGCCCCGAGGGTCGCCTTGAATTCAAGGAATGGATAAGCTCTCTCGGATTTGCCGGAAAACTGATAGTAATAGGTCTTATGGCTCTGCAGCTTATTTTGGCGGTGATCCCCGGTGGACCCGTACAGATCGTAACGGGTATTACCTACGGTGTCGTAGAAGGCACGATACTATGTGAGCTCGGAATAATCCTCGGATCGACTATCGTATTTTTCACGGTACGCAAATTAGGCAGAAAGTTTATCTACCTGTTTATAAAGGAAGAAGACATCGAAAAAATATCTTTTCTGCAAGACGAGCAGAAGCTCAATCTTATTTCTTTCGTGCTGATGGTGATCCCGGGAGCTCCGAAGGACGCACTTACCTATTTTCTCGGTCTGACAAAGATGAAATATTATGTGTTCATTATGATCTCGGTCATCGGAAGGCTCCCTGCCCTCATAATGTCCACCATGACGGGAAGCTCGGTGCTTGAAGGAAATTGGATAACGGCATTGATAATAGCGATATCGGTCGGTTTTGTTTTCATTGTCGGTATCCTGATCTACGGCTACATCGTAAAAAAGCACAACAAAGCAAAGAAACTCAAACAAGAAAATTCTCCAAAGCTTGACGAAAACGATTAAAACAGAAGATATCCCCTCGCTATGCGGGGGGATATCTTCTGTTTTAAAGGAATATGCGACGCAGTTGTTTGCCCTTCATGGCAGATTCGAGAGTTGACGGAAGCAGGTCGAATTCAGCGACAAGGGAATGAGGCTTTTTGTCGGGGTCGTCTTGCCTCATCGGAACAAAATAAACGAATTTTTTTGACATCAATGCGGCTATATTTTTGAGATTAGCCGACATCGCATCATTTGATGCAAGTGCGATCACGAGTGGTCTGTCCGAACGCAGATGTGCCTTAGCCGCCATACAGACCGTGCCGTCTGTTATACCCGATGCGATCTTTGCCAAAGTGTTTCCCGTACACGGACTGATTACCAGAGCATCAAGTCTCAGGCTCGGGCCTATCGGCTCTGCCTCTACAATGCTGTGAACTATTTCGGAAGATGTAATTTCCTTTATCTTGTTTTTTATATCCTGACATTTTCCAAAGCGTGTATCTGTACTGTATGCGGTCTCACTCATAATAGGGAGAACCTCATAACCGCTCCGTACAAGCCCCTCAAGTGTGGAAAGCGACTGCTCTATGGTACAAAACGAACCGCAAAAAGCGTAGCCTATCATCATTAACGCACCCCTTTTCTGCAATTTCTATATCTCATCTAAAGAGTAGCAATAATAAAATCCCCTATGATCATGCCTGCTGTTGCCGCAGAATAACGTGACGGAAGGGATAAAGCACGTATCGTGCGTATTTTATACATATTTGCCGCATCTGTATCAACTCCTCCGGGAGCGGAGGCAAGATCGATTATGATACTGCTTTTTTTCATCGAGCTGAGAATTTTTTCGTCTATTATCCAATGCGGAACGGTGTTGAAAATGATATCCGAATCAGCCAAATCCAGAGCAAGTGATGACGGTTCATCTCCGTCCGAGATTTTCCCGATACCAAAGCCCAATGCCTCTGCCCATGTGATATCTATGGACTTTCTCGCACAAACGGTAACAGAAGCACCGAAGGACTTAAGTCTGTCGCAAAGTATCTTGCCTATTCTGCCAAAGCCCAGCACGGCACACCTTGAACCCCACAGCGAGATATCTGTCTCACTTATGGCAATGCTGATCGCACCTTCAGCCGTCAAAACAGCATTTTTTATCTGAAGCTCCTCTGATTCAAAATAATCGTATACCTCAATACCTGCAATTTCCCATTTTTCTCTAAACGACGGCGAAAGCTTTCCACCGAAAACAGAAAAGCACTCCCCTTTTTCGTTTTTGGCAATACAACTTCTTATAATGCTTGGCAGATCATTGACAAGAACATCTTCCCCTCGGTGCATCGTACAGTTTATGTAACCGTTTTCGTCTGCTGTCGGAAACGGCAGTGCTACTGCGTCACAGCCTTTGAGTGTTTCTGAAATACTATCAAAAAAAACGAAGTCATTATGTTCTTTTTCTCCACTCTCGAAAACACGCCATGCGTTGACGCAATAGCCGTTTTCGGCGAGTCTCCTGCCCACCGAGATCTGCCTCATATCCCCGCCGAGCAACGCAATTTTTTTATTCTTTCTCATATCTTGATCTCCATGACATCACATCAATTATTTATTGTTAACATACTCGGTTCGTAACTCACATTAAATAATATGCCGAGATCAAGATTTTAGTGCTTATCCGCAAAAAAACGTGCAGAATGAGAGCTTCATGCTAAATTCGGTCATTCGATCAAAAAATGTCGAACTCCGTCATAAACCTCAACAACGCAGTCTTTCGGCACGAACGCCTTTGGATTAAGTGCGTTTTCTTCGCTTCCATATAAAACGAGTCTTGTTCCTCTACCACACTCGATATTAGCCGGTTTTTGAACGGAAGCACCGTGTTCTCCGAAGATAACATACTCCGAATCTATCATAATGCACTTCACATTGTACGCCATGTCACTTATATCACTGAGACCGTTGCTCAGATATGTTAAGTCTACTCCGTCTTTTTCGTAATTGACCATTACTGTAAGATGTAGATCGGAGCGATTGTAGCTCCTTATCACGCACAAATTCCCTGCGGCAAGTTCAAGCCTGTCCTCCCAATCAAAGACCTCTATCTCCACTCCGCATCTGTCTGCGATCTCATATGCCTCACGGTAAATTTCACTTTTGTCTGCGACAGTTTCTTCGTATAAATATATTCGCCTTACGATATTGCTTGACAGTATATATTCAAGCGAGGACAGGTGATTTTTGTGCAGATGTGTTATTATCAAAGCCTCTATTTCGGTCTTGTTCGCCTCTTTTATTTGCGAAAGTAGTTGCCTGTATGAAGAATATCTGCCGTTTGATATGTCGCACACTACTGCTTCCGAGCCCCCCGAATTTATCAGGAGGAAATCGTTATCGTTGTTACTGACAAAGGCTATATCGGTCTGCCCCGTTGACATTATCCTGACGATCCCGATTCCCACGCTCAAAGCGATGGCAAGTAGTGCCGTAGGAATGACGAATATAATTTTCTTTCTCACCTTTACCGTAAGTAAGATCGCCATGGCTGATGCAAATGCGATCATAATGTAAAATACAAATCCGTAATTGAGCGACACAACAATTCCGTGCCATGACGACATCGAGTCTATCAAAAATATAGTAAGCTGACAAAGCATACGTATTATAAATGACAGCGCATATGCTATCGGAGCTATCATATTAACAAATATTAATATGAGCGAAAGCACGACCGATGCCGTGACGAGAGGAGAGGCTATAAGAGTCGAAAGTACAGACAATAGCGATATCTGACCGAAATAAAGCCAAGACAGGACAACGACAAACACGAACGCCACTATCGAGATAAGCAACGATGATATGACATATGTGAGTATCTTTCTCGGGACAACGGCAAAACGGCTGAACTTCTTTAAGCAAAATTCGTTTATCGGGGTACTGAAAACGACCAGCCCGAATGTTGCAAACCACGAAAGCCAAAATCCGCAGTCAAGAACAGACGACGGCGAAAGCATGATTATCAATGCTCCCGAAATACCGAGAGCCGTCAAGGTGTCCGAATCTGCCGAGATCATATGTGAAATATAGACAACTATAAGCATTATGACCGCACGGCACGCCGAAAGTGCAAAGCCCGTCAGTGCTAAATAAAAGAGCGAGGTGGCACAGAGCAACGGACATCTGATAAGCTTGGATACGCAAAGCTTTTTGAGCAATATCTCTACCGCTCCCATAATTATCGTAAAGTGCATACCGCTCAGTGCCAAAAGGTGGGACACTCCGCAACGGTTAAAGTCAAACCGTATCTCATCCGAAATAAGTGTGCGATTTCCAAGCAAAAGTGCAGAGGCAAGATTCCCCTCTTCGCCTCCTATGTTACAGGTTAAAATATCAGATGCAAAAGCATTCATATCTGCCATCACAGTTGAAAATGTAACATTGTTGCGATCGATCACCGTCGCTCTGTCAAGTGCATCAAGTGAAACAAAAAATCCGTTTGCTAAAAAATAAGAATAATCCGAGTCAGTCTGCCCTTGTGACATTATATCGTAAACATATGCAGAAAATTTTATACGGTTTCCCGTCTCAAGATATTCTTTGTTCGGGAAAACAACGACCGCCTTGCCGTAGGCCTTTTCATCGTTCACCGAGACCAGACCGACATTGTATGATGACATATATGAATACGAATAATTTTCAGACAATACCACCGCTTCAAAGCACTGCTCTGTCCCATGGTACGAGGACATTTTTTCATATTCGACACCAAAGTACCAAAAGGATTCAAATGATGCTAAAGAAAGTGCTATACTTACGATCGAGATGAGCAATATCTTTTTGCGTTTTTTTACAATGGATAGGATAAGAATAAAAACCGCCAAAGCCGCAAACACGACGCCTATGTACAGTGCTATATTATAAAATTTAAAACAATACAATATCACCGACATTCCCATAAAAGCCGTACAGGCAAGGAACATAGGGCGACGTCTGAAGATCTGCATAGGGGGCTCCATAAGTTCGGGTACGAAATAAAAAGCAAGATAAAACGAGCTTAAAAACAAAACGTTTTACATTATACAGCATTTTACATAAATAGTCAAATTTTTCAAAATAAAAAAACAAGTCGTTGCAAC
>JAFPCR010000089.1 GCA_017390195.1 Clostridia bacterium
GCCGAATCCATAAGGCTGTGTGCGTGTCTGTTTGCTGTAAGCATATCACGTTTTAGCGTGGCATATTTATTGCAATCTACAAAGCGGTGCATATTGATATTCTTGACTGTTCGGCCGTCGTCCGCTTTTATGCACCTGCCGTAATCACCGATAATAAATGCAGTCTTTGTGTTTTCGACAAAAAAGCCCTCTACTCTGTTCGGCAAAACAGGATCATATGCTACCGTCACCGCCTGCTCCTTTTCACGCACAAGCCTCAACAGCTCGCCTGCCATGATGTGTGCCGTGTCACAATAGTCGCTCAGTATATACAAATTCTTTGCTCTTCTTTCAAAGGTATCGAATCTGACAGCTCCGTTCATTCCCACAGAAGACACGAGTGCAGGTCGTGCTCGGTAACCACTGCCCGACGGGATCGCCTTTATGTACCTTTGTGCATTCTTTTTCATCTTGTCGACAAGCAGCACCCTCCTCGATATCCTTTCAACATTTTCCATGACCGAAGCATATGCCGAAAGATAACTGTATGCCGACTTAAAAGCAGAGGATTTTTGACTGTTTAGGCGTTCAAGTGTCTTTTTGTATTTTGAAAGCTCAGACTCATTCCAAAAAGCACCCAGATCGACCGTTCTTTCGACCGCACCCGGGAGCTGTGAAGCATATGTATGGGGAGCAGTTCCGTCGATAACCCCTATTTTGCGATGTTCTCCGAGATCAAGTATGACCCCGTCAAGTGAGTTCGGGTCGGACGAACAGTAGTAATATTTTACTTCGAATCCCTTTTTCTCTGCCATATCGGCGACATTTCGCATAAATCTGTTTTTACCCGTTCCGGGACCGCCGATAACGACATACAGAACATCGATCCCTCCCTTGTCGTGCGAAAACACGTCCTTATAGTAGCTGCAAAACCCCTCAGAGCTATTCGATGCGACAAAATATTTTTCTTCGTTTTTATAGTTTGATATATTGTCATTTGACAAAAGGAAATCACTGTTCATAATAAAAGCACCTCCGTTTTTCATTACAGAATATGTTTGAGCAACACATTTGATACAAAAAATTTCTCTTTTTTGACTAATTGTTTAATTTACAAGCGTGAATTTAATTTACGAACGTAAAATCGGGGCATCGCCGAAATGCAGTTTTGCATTCGACCTGCCCCGTTTTCTATAAAGCTAATATATCAATACTTAACTATCTTTATGTTCACGGGCTTGATTCCCGCCTGTTCGTACACGATCTCGTTTATCTGTGATATCTGCGACGCAAGTAATTCATCCTCGCAAGCAACGACGATGTTTGCTTTTTCACCGTTGATGACCGCTACGCATTTTGAAAAGCCCTTTGATTCGATAAGAGTTTCTATGTTTGATTCTGCGTTCATTTCCTTTGCTATCTGTGCTATCTCGGCAAGTGCCTGATTCTTGACCGCCTCATCTGCTCCCTCTTGGTCTACAACGCTCTGGAGAACCTCGATCGCCTCATCTCTTGCTCTCTGTCTGTTTACCTGAACAGATGTAAAGTAGCTGTCACTTGCACTTGTTTCACTTGTTGAGGGCGTATTTGTCATTCCCGCATCGGTTTCATATCCGTCATATCCGCCTGATCCTGCCGGTCTGTCTGCCGCAAAGAACATCCAGTTAAGCCATATTGCAACACCTATCATAATTGCAGCACAGGCGATTATGATATTTCGTTTGCCTACTTTGATAATGAATCCCTTTACAGGACCTACATCCGTTGTTGCTGTTGTTTTTTCCATATCCATGCTCGATTCCTCCGATAATAATTAGTTGATTATTGTTTCAGTGACACTATATCTATATTAAAGCCTTACGGCAAATATTCCTATTTGAATGCCTCGGTAACATATATTTTGTTTGTCGATATCCCATATGTCGCCGATATGAGCAAAACAAGCTCGTTACGCACCCTCTCGTCTCCTCCTCCCGTGCAAACTATTCCGACTCCGCTTATCTTAGGCACCTTTTCGGTAAGATAAAGTGCCTGCTGTGAGCTTCCGCTTCCTATTTTTATATATTCGGTGCTGTCCGAATCTTCGCTCGTCTTGGAATCGCTGGCGTATACATATTCGAATCCTCCAAATACCGTGACCGCCACCGTGACCTCGCCCGCTCCCTTGACTCGTGAGCATAGCTTCGATATGTTATCCTCAAGCCTTGCCACATATCTTTCGGTCTTATTCTCCTCGTCGGAAGCAGATAAATCGTTCCCTTTTTTCGACGGGAGTATCACCGAGCCGAGCATAAGCAGTACCGTGCCTATGATCACAACAGTCAGCAACAGCTTCAGCTTTCCGTTCTTCTTAACATACCCCAACGCTCCCTCTATCGGTTTTTGCACACGATCTCACCTCGTTTCTTTCCCCCTGCCCTATTTTATAGCCGTTACGCACTCACAGCCAAGCAGTTTTTCGATATATTCTTCAATTTCATAAGGGTCTCGCCAGATCGATGCTCCGCTCAGGACAAGAGTGACCTTATTGACCGAAAATTCTTCGTTTTCATCATCGTATACAATATCGGCACTGACTTCGCATTCCTCATACGGTATACCGAATTTTTCCCGAAGCACCTGACTTATCCCCCTACGGACATTCTCTCTTCCTGCCGCCAATATGGTATCGGACATTATCTTGTCATAATCCTCATACTCACCGCCCTGCACAAGATCACCGATGTTCGTAAGATCTCCGTTCGACAGTCCGTAAAGTGTGTTCACGATCGAAACGAACGGACCTATCAGAACACATATGACACATAGCGAAAGCACCAGCTTCATATATTTTTCAAACTTCTTTGGAGAAAATATCTCAATAAGTGCCGCAACAGCGGCGATCGAGATAAGCGAAATTATATATACCTTCATTTTTTTGATCCGCCTTGCCGAAACGATTCTTTATGTGCTCCATGCCACCGAGCATTTTACAAAGACAGTGAATATGAGTATAACGACAACAGAGCAGATACAGACAACACCGAGCAGATAGCCGTACAGTCCTGTAATATCGGACAACAACTTGCTCTCACGGTCACAGCCGAGCATCTCCCCCACCGATGCCGCAAGCATATATACTATCCTACGCATAGCGATCGAGACTATTACGGGCAAAACGATAAGAAATATGATCACTATACCGCCTACACCCAATGTGCTTTTCAGGTATGATAGGCTTTTTGCAAGCGTTCCCAGCGTCTCGCCCACCGTGCTTCCGACAACGGGGATAAACGTTCCTGCCGCATATTTTGCACTTTTGTATGCAAGACTGCTCGATGCCGACGAAAGTACCGTCTGTGTAGAAAGCGTCGCCGTCAAAATAAGCATTATAAATCCGAGCGATACAGTATATATACGCTTTATAGCATTTCCTATCGAACGCAGATTGACCGACGGTGCTATAGCAGAAACAGTAGACACGCCCATGCACATACAAAACCAAGGAACGAGCGTTGAATTGCATATAAATTCACTCAATGCCAAAAACACAGTCACTGTAGATGTGTTTGCGACCGCCGCTCCGACATTTCCTCCCATCGAATACATTACTGCCATTATCGGTATCATCGAGCCTGTTATCACGTTGAGCTGTGTGAGATAATTCATCACACCCGTTAGCATATCAAAGCCCGAGGTAAATATAGAGGCAAGTACGACCAAACTCGAGCAAAGTGAGCTTGCCTTTGTCGCCGAGGAGGTTCCGCCCAAGGCATCCCCCGTGCAACCGAACACCGACGACAAGATCAAAAGTCCGCACAGCAGGGCAAGCAAAGCCACTGACGAGCGAAGATTAAGTCCGATAACTTCAAAAAGCTTTCCTACTATGTAAGAAAATCCACTCGCCTCTCCCACAGCATCCGACATCTCACCGACATCCTTTGAAAAGAACCCCTCGGGCAACATATCGGCTACATCCGACGGTAGCCCCGAAAGCATTTGTGAATACTCGTCAATGATGTCCTGTGTCCTTTCCTCGTCATACACAACGTCTGCGGCGTATGTCTGCACAGAAAATACCGCCATAACGATCACGCACAGCACCGCTACACATATAAATTTTAATTTCTTCATGCCATTTCCAACAGCTCATTTGCCACGCCGATAATATTTTCTATCAGTGGCAGGGCAAGAATGAGTATTTCTATCTTCCCTAAAGTTTCAACGCCGTCTGCAAGTCCGTTTTCGGAGCAGTCACGGCATATCGAAGCACAAAACGAGGTCATGTACCCTATGCCGAGGCATTTTAACAGTGTCTCGGCATATTCTGACACCGACGAGTCCATTATGTTCTCAAGATAGACCAAAAGCGGTCGGCTCATGCCCACGGCAAGCAGTGCCATAACAACAACGCCCGCCATTTTGGCAAAGGGTATTATGTCGGATCTCATCTGCTTCAATACCGCAATGACCGTCAGGCATATAAATATCGCCGCACAGATTTTTGCCGTATCCATATCCGTCAAAATCCGAACACAGTCTGTATCAGCTCAAATAGATCGCCTATCTTTTCCACGAGCATGATAAGCACCACCACTATACCTGCTACCGTGACCAGAGTAGCTTGTTCGTCCCGTCCGGATTTGGAGAGTATCTGTGCCGCAACAGATACCAAGATTCCAACTCCTGCAATTTTCAAGATCATACTTATATCCATATCCGTGATATTCCCTTTCCTATGCAACGCTTACCAAAGCAACGTAATTATCCCTGCAGCCGCACATATCCACAAAACAAGCTGTAATTTCGTCTTTTTTTTGCTCTCCGGCATCTGTCGGTTCCGCTCTGCATCAAGCCTTTCCAAATAATAATCGCACCGCACTATCTGTTGCTCACGAAAGCTCCCGCCCAGCTCGTCGCAAAATCCCTCAAGCAAAACTCTTACCTCTGAGGATTGCAGCATCTCGCAATTTTCGAGAAGCCCCGAAAATCCCTTGGGGCTTCCCGTACAGCCGCAATCCATCAGCAACGCAGGATCGGCTCGGCGTAATATATCGTCTATCGGTGCAGAAAAGCAGTCTATCTGCCCTTTTATGTATACTATCAAGGCTATAAAGGCATCGAGCTGTTTCATTTTCTTTGCCTCGAATTTTTTTGAGGCTATCCCCATATAGATCCCTCCGCCCAAGACCATCAGACACCCCAAAAGCTTAAAAAACACCGTTTACCTCCCGAGCCGACGTTGTTCGGTATGAAAAGCCATCTCCTGTACGGTTGAGTCCGACATATGAGCCGAATATCCCCGAACGGTGCAACAGACTTATACTTTTACGTCTCAAAAGCTCTCCGACCGAGCCTGCGTGAGCTGTGGCAAGCAAAGGGACACCGCAATTGTGTGCAGATACGATGGCAAGTGCTTCGCTCAGGTCGCCTATCTCGTCGCACACGATAAGCTGTGCATTCATCGTCCTCGCCGCTATGTCAACGCCTGCCGCTCTCGGATATCCCGAAAGAATGTCGAGACACATACGTGAAGAATCAAGCGAAAACGAAAGCTCTCCACGTGTATCTATCACGACTACACGCCACGGCTTATCCCCTCCCGCAAGTGCGGCTACTGCCGAGCGAAGAAAGGTCGTTTTTCCGACACCCGGCGGAGAATATACCAAAACTCCTCCCGATCTCAACAGCTCACATACCGAAAGCACTCCCTTATCGGGTCTTTGTATTCGGTGAGGTATACGGATATTCAATGCACTTATCGAATAAACCCCGATAATTTTATCATTTTCACAAGCCGCTCTGCCGCACACACCTACTCTTATCCCTCCGTCAAGAGTCAAAAATCCTCGGTTTATCGTCTCACTGTATGCGTACAGCGAGTCGGAGCACATACTTTTGAGCGTCTGCTCCATCTCGGCTTGCGTAAGCACGGTGTCGAGCATTATGTTCCTTCCCTCGGACGTAAGCGATATGCAACGCATGCTTCTCAGCCTTATCTCCTCGATCCTACCGCCGAATCGCTCAAGCTCGCTTATCGCTCGGTGGGGCAACATCGCCATAAGATGCGGCGGTAGTTTTTCTCTTGTGTTCGAATTTATTATTATGTTATTTCTCAGCATTCGTTTATCACCGCCCATTCAAATATATTATGCTTGTCTTACGATTATTCACGATATTTTTGCATAGCAAAAGCAATGGGCTGAATCACGTTAAGTGATTCAGCCCATTGCTTTTATTTATCTGACTTTATTTCAGTATTACCTTTTTATAGTTCTTCTTTCCACGTCTTACGACCATTCCGTCAGCGAGAGCCTTTGAGTCGTACACTGTCTTTATGTCCGAGATCTTTTCTCCGTCAACAGTAACTCCGCCCTGCTCTACTGCACGTCTTGCTTCGGATCTCGATGCAACAAGTCCGCTCTTTACGAGAATGCTCAAAATGTCGATAGCTCCGTCTGTCAGATCGGAGGCAGAAAGTTCAGCTGTCGGCATATCGGCACTGTCTCCCGAACCGAAAAGTGAACGTGCACTTGCCTGTGCCTTGTTTGCCTCCTCTTCCCCGTGAACGAGCTTTGTAAGCTCGTATGCAAGTATCTCCTTTGCCACGTTGAGCTGTGAGCCTTCCCACTTATCCATCTCGTCTATCTGCTCAAGCGGCAAAAAGGTCAGCATACGAATACATTTGAGAACGTCGGCATCGGCAACGTTTCTCCAATATTGATAGAAATCGTAAGGGCTTGTCTTTTCTCTGTCAAGCCATACCGCACCCGACTGTGTCTTACCCATTTTCTTGCCCTCGGAGTTGAGGAGCAGGGTTATCGTCATAGCGTATGCGTCCTTACCGAGCTTACGGCGGATAAGCTCTGTTCCGCCGAGCATATTCGACCACTGGTCATCTCCACCGAACTGAAGATTACAGCCGAGTGTCTGATAGAGATGATAAAAGTCATAGCTCTGCATTATCATATAGTTAAACTCAAGGAAGGAAAGTCCCTTCTCCATTCTTTGCTTGTAGCATTCGCAGGTAAGCATACGGTTTACCGAGAAGCAAGAGCCAACATCACGCAAAACATCAACATAATTGAGGTCGAGCAACCAATCGGCGTTGTTTATCATGATAGCCTTGCCCTCTGAAAAGTCTATAAAACGGCTCATCTGCTTTTTGAAGCAGTCGCAGTTATGCTGAATGGTCTCCTTTGTCATCATCTGCCTCATGTCGCTTCTGCCCGACGGGTCGCCTATCATTGCAGTTCCTCCGCCGATAAGAGCTATCGGCTTGTTGCCTGCCATCTGGAGTCGTTTCATCAGGCACAAAGCCATGAAGTGTCCTACGTGAAGGCTGTCAGCTGTCGGGTCAAATCCGATATAAAATACTGCCTTTCCCGTGTTTATAAGCTCCTTAATTTCTTCTTCGTCTGTAACCTGTGCTATAAGTCCACGTGCTACAAGTTCATCGTAAATTGTCATTTTTTATATTCCTTTCGATTATTTTTCGCAAAAAATAAAAATCCTCGGGCATATCACCCAAGGACGAAAAACCGTGTTACCACCTTGATTCACCTCATTCTCACGAAATCGGTCTCATTGGCATAAAAATATGCCTGTTCTATAACGGGAACAGCGTCACAGCCTACACGCACAAAGGTAGGATTTTGTGTTTCAGTGTGAAACTCGGGAATGTATTTCGCCGTATCCGCACGCCCCTCTCATCAAAACGGTTGCTTTCTGTCTGCGTATATTCTCGGCTACTTCTTTCCGTCAAAGTCTTTATTTTTCTCAATTATATAATAACAGTTGAAAATTGTCAATACCCTTTTGCATCGACTCCAAAAACAACTTCATTTGTTAAGTACGAAAACATGCACAAAATATTGTTGACAACCGCTATGCCTCTTTGTTATAATATAACTGAAAATATGGGTGAGTGCGGAAAATAAAATTATGTTCCGTCTTTTCCCTAATAAAAAAAGAAAGGGTTTTTAAAATGAACAGGTTTGTATTGAATGAAACATCGTACCACGGTAAAGGTGCGATCAACTCGATCCCCGAAGAAATAAAAGGCAGAGGCTTTAAAAAGGCATTCGTTACCTCCGACCCCGACCTTGTTAAATTCGGAGTTACGAAAAAGGTTCTTGACGTTCTCGAAGCAGCAAATATCCCCTACACCCTTTTCTCCGAGATCAAACCCAACCCCACTATTGAAAATGTACAGGCAGGTATTGAGGCATTCAAGGCTTGCGGTGCAGACTGTATCGTTGCGATCGGTGGCGGTTCTTCGATGGACACCGCAAAAGCGATCGGTATAGTTATTACCAACCCCGAATTTGCAGATATCCGTTCTCTTGAGGGCGTTGCCCCCACAAAGAACAAATGCGTTCCGATAATCGCAGTTCCCACAACCGCAGGTACTGCCGCAGAGGTTACTATAAACTACGTTATAACAGATGCTCAGAATAATCGCAAGATGGTCTGCGTAGACGTTCACGACATTCCCGTAGTTGCAGTAGTTGACCCCGACATGATGTCAACAATGCCCCGTGGTCTGACCGCCGCTACAGGTATGGACGCTCTTACTCACGCAATTGAAGGATATATAACAAAGGGTGCTTGGACTCTCTCCGATATGTTCCACATAAAAGCAATAGAGATCATCGCAAACAGCCTCAGAGGGGCTTGCGAAAACACCGCCGAAGGCAGAGAAGGAATGGCTCTCGGTCAGTACGTAGCAGGTATGGGATTCTCTAACGTAGGTCTCGGAATCGTTCACTCGATGGCTCACCCGCTCGGAGCTTTGTACGACACTCCTCACGGAATCGCAAACGCTATCATTCTTCCCACTGTAATGGAATACAACGCACCCGAAACAGGAGATAAATACAAACACATCGCCGCTGCTATGGGCGTTGAAGGTACAGAAAGCATGAGCGTTGAAGAATACCGTCGTGCCGCAGTTGATGCCGTCAAGAAATTGGCATCCGATGTCGGAATCCCCACCGACCTCAAGGCTATCGTAAAGCCCGAGGATCTCGGATTCCTTGCACAGTCTGCATATGACGATGCTTGCCGTCCCGGAAACCCCAGAGAAACAAGTGTTGAGGAGATCACAGAGCTTTACAAAAAGCTTCTGTAATAAAGTAGCATATAAAAAACTATGAGGCTGAGTCAACTGACTCAGCCTCTCTTTTTATCAATATGAATATTTTTTGAGTATGGTTTCCAGATCCTTGACCGTAGATGTCGCTCCCTTTGAGCCTGCGGTAACTACGATATATTTGTGTCCGTCGGTGCTTTCGGTGTAAGAAACCAAGCACTGTCCCGATTCGGTAACATATCCCGTTTTACCTGCAATAACCGTAAATGTCTCACTGCCTATATCAAAGGAATGGTCGTTGTTCTTCAAAAGCTTTTCAAATTTGTCTACGAAAAGTGTGTTGTAGAACGTGAGATTGCATTCATTTATAACAGAATACATCTTGTATTGCTCGGTGGAAAGCAACTCTTTTGCAGTTCTCGAATCAAGTGCATATGCCATGATGGCCGCCATATCTCTTACCGTCGAGTAATTGTTGTCGTCGTGCAAGCCGTGTGAGTTCGCAAAATGAGTACCCTTAAGTCCCATATCCTCTGCCTTTTGATTCATCAGCTCTACAAAGGCTTCCTCCGTACCCGAAATATACTTTGCCAGCATATACGACGCAAGGCAGTCGGATTCAACGGCGATAGCATAAAGCATGTCCTCAACAGTCAGTCTTTCCCCAACTGTAAATCCTACTCCCGAAGGATCGAATGTATCATATATGTATTTATGATCCTCTTGCGAAACGACGACCGTGTCGGTCAAATTGTCTAAATGCTCAAGTGCAACGATTATCGTCATGACCTTCGTCATAGATGCCGGGAAGATCTTTGTGTCACCGTGATATGATGCCAACACCTTCATGTTCGATGCGTCAACTATTATCGCCGCTTTAGCCGAATTTGCCTCGATACCCGTCAAGAGTTGGGTGTTCGAATCGGTCATCGGAATATAAGAATCCCGAGTCGGAATCGTTGGATATATGTTGTTTGATCCACTCTGCTGGTTGTTCGAGCTTTCGGTCTCAAACGAAGATTCTATCCCTCCGCTAACAGGCACACTTTCCTGCATCGCTCCGTTTGCCGCAAAGAAGATCAGAAGGAGCATCGCAATAAGCGACACCGCTAAAACCATGAGCATTATAAGCGGTTTTATTCCCTCGCCTTTTCTCAACTCGTCAAATAATTTTGTTTCTTTAAAATTCATCGTTATAACTCTGCCTTTTGACATTATTATCTGTAATTTTACCACAATACAGAACGAAAGTCAATATCGGCTTTTCGTAACGTAAACGGCAATATTATCATAAACTGAAACAAAAAAACAGAGGTGATATTATGCTGCTTACAAAAGAATATAACCGCCAAAGAGCCGTTGAATACGCTCGTCGCTGGGCACTCGATCGAAATCCCCTTTTCGTTGACTTTACTGGTCAGGGCGGTAATTGCACCAATTTCGTGTCGCAGTGCGTTTATGCAGGCTCTTGCGTTATGAACTTCACACGTGACTTCGGCTGGTACTACATATCAAGTGACGACCGTGCACCTGCATGGACGGGAGTTGAATTTTTTTATGATTTTATGACGGGTGCAGTTCAGTTCAGAGACAAACAAAATGATGAAGGTCCTTTTGGTTCAGAGGTCAGCGAACGTGAGGTCGAGATCGGAGACGTTATCCAGCTCGCCGACATGACAGGTGACTTTTATCATACGCTTATAATATCCGAAATTACCGCAAACGATATACTTGTATGTGCCCACTCCGACGACTCGCTCGACCGCCCGCTCTCGACCTATAATTATTCCTCTCTGCGTTTTATCCATATAGAGGGCGTGGGCATAGATGCCGGGGACGACTCCTGCTTTGACAACCTCATCGAGGGTGAATCTATTTTTTAAAATTTGAAATTTTTATATAAAAATTCCCAATAATAAATGCCGACAATTGGGATAGCATAAAAACGGAAACGCCGTCCCACCTCTTGAATAAAGTGGACGGCGTTGCTTTTAGTTACCTGTTAAAGCACTGTTCCGTCGGCACGGAACAGTGGGAGTGGCTCAAGATATTGAATATCGTCTCTGTCTTTGGCGTCTCCCTCGGCAAGGATCGCCATTTTTCCAACAATGTTACCACCGGCATGCTCTACAAGCTCCTCGATGGCATGCAGAGAATCCCCTGTGCTGATGACATCGTCAACGATCAAAACACGTTTGCCGTGCATTAGCTCTGCATCCGCACCGTCGAGATAAAGCGTTTGCTTTTGGACGGTGGTAATGGAATTGACCTCACAGGAAAAGATATCGCTCATATAAAGCTTTTTCATTTTTCTTGCAACGATATATTTATTTGCACCTGACTGACGTGCCATTTCGTAAACGAGCGGAATTCCCTTGCTTTCCGACGTGATCATAATATCATGCTCAGGAGCCATCTTGAGCAGCTCCCGTGCACAGGCACAGGTAAGCTCCACGTCTCCAAATATAACAAATGCACCGATATATATATCATTGCCCAAAGGGCAGAGCGGCAATTCTCTTTCGAGTCCAGCCAACTTGATTGTGTATGATTTTTTCATTTGCTTTTCCCCCGCAATCTTCTGTAGAGTGTCTCCGTCAAATATTATAAAATGAAAATGCCGATCTGTCAAGAATTATGAAAGAAAATCGGAAACACAATTGATGTTGTTGCGGATTTTTTAATTTTTTCAAACTATTTCCATTCATATTTGGATTTCTATTGCGAACAATAGTAACAGAGCAACGGAAAACCGTGCTCAATGAATATAGATTTCAAAACGAACACAAGAACGAGAGACTTTCACATGGACTTTTTCCCGGCGAGTAATTCCGCACGGATGCGTTGAAAGCTCATGCGATAGTATCACGTTCAGAAGGAGAAACAATATGGCAAGCAACAAGACACTTGTTCCCGAAGCAAAGGAAGCACTTGATAGATTCAAGATGGAAGCAGCAAGCGAAGTAGGCGTAAACCTCAAGCAGGGATACAACGGTGACCTCACTTCTCGTCAGGCAGGTTCTGTCGGCGGTCAGATGGTCAATAACATGAAACCCGTACGAACTATGAGATTTGAGCGTCATAACCGAATATCAAGGGGACACAAAACAACCGTCAAGTATGCATTTTCCCTTACGGTATAATCAAACCCGTTACCCACGTAAAGCTTCCCTAACAGAAGTCAATCGGCAAATACGTACCGGCAAAAGCATACCGTATTGAAAATTGAATAATCTCAACATAATTTCTACTCTACAGGTGTCGATTTTTGTCGCTTTTTTCCGTGCCTGAAAAACATTGGTTTTGCTACTTATTTTTTCTGAATTATTTTATAAATATCTATTGAATTTTGTTATTATATGTGGTATAATGTCACGAATTGTGAAATAATTAATTTTTTGTGTGCCATTTTAGTAATTAAAGCAATTTTACTTGAATGGCATTTATCGGATCAAAATTAATCGATTACCATTATATCGATTGACAACAGATCGATAAATTTCTTCATTGTTGTAACCGTATTTTGAATTCAACCAAAACAAGTCAAGTGATAAAAAAATAAGAGGTGGCAAATGGAAAAACATTCTATTCCAAAGGCAACACTCGGCCGTGTCCCTATCTATTTAAGATATCTGAGAGATCTTCCCGATGAAAGCGGAGCTACTATATCAGCTACTAAGATAGCTCGTGGAGTATTGCTTGGTGAGGTTCAGGTACGCAAGGATCTGGCTTTTATCAGCGGTAGCGGAAAACCAAGAGTCGGGTATGAACGCAGTAAGCTGATCTACGATCTTGAAAGCTGTCTTGGATCGGATAGCTTAACGAACGCCGTGCTTGTAGGCGCAGGCAAGCTTGGAAGGGCTCTTCTGGATTATGACGGATTTGAAGAGTTTGGTGTCAGAATTGTTGCGGGATTTGACTGTAATGACGAGGTCTTGCGAGTCAGCAAAGGTAAATTGGTTTTACCGATCGAGGACATCGAGATGTTTTGTACCGATAATGACATAAAAATCGGCATTATTACAGTTGGTCAGGGCTCTGCACAAGAGGTTTGCGACAAGCTTGTTGCTTGCGGGATCAAAGCTATATGGAATTTTGCTCCCTGCACGCTCTCGGTTCCGTCGACCGTTCTTTTGAGACAAGAAAAATTAGCACTTTCGCTTGCTCATCTTAATTCACAAATAAAAAACAATTAAAAAGCTCTGAGAGGAATGTTTTATGAAGGTTACAGTTTGTATTGGCAGCAGTTGTCACATCAAGGGGTCACGTCAGGTAGTAGAACAACTTCAGAATTTGATTGCCGAAAACAATGTCAGTGACAAAGTGACGCTTGGCAGCACGTTTTGTCTCGAAAACTGTCAACAGGGTGTCTGCGTTACGGTTGACGATGTATTTCATTCGGTAAGTCCCGAAACAGTAGGCGAGTTCTTCGCAAACGAGATCTTGGCAAAGATATAAAGATTGTTGATAGAAATCAGGCACACATAATTAGGAAATAAGTGTATTCTATGCAAAACTGCGTTGTGCAGTACCTTCAGAATGCAAAGAAATTTGATGACGGCATCGAAATATAGTGTATGCGTCGTGCTTTGAGAAATTTTTCAGCTATAGAGTACAAGCTCGCCGATCCCAGTGAGATCGAGATTATTAAAAACACAGGAGAATCAATATGCAAAAGAAAGTTACAATCATAGGTGCAGGTGCCGTTGGTGCAACCACCGCATTTGCTCTGCTGACTCGTGGTGCCGCTTCCGAAGTCGTTCTGATCGACGTAAATACCGAAAAAGCAAAAGGCGAAGCACTTGACATAAAGCAGGCAACCCCTTTTATCGATAACTGTGACATCCATGCCGGAACCTATGCGGACGCAGTCGGCTCTGACGTTGTAATTATTACCTCAGGAATCGGAAGAAAGCCCGGACAGAGTAGACTCGAGTTGGTACAGACAAACATTGGTATCATCAAGCAGATATCCGCCGATATCGTAAAGGTGGCTCCCAATGCGATCTACATACTCGTTGCAAACCCCGTAGATATTTTGACTTATGCATTCCTTAAATACACAGGTCTTCCCAAAAATCAGGTTTTCGGTACAGGAACTGTTCTTGATACTATTCGTCTGCGTACACGTCTCGCTGAAATTTACAACATAAACAAGCAGCAGGTTCACGCAAATGTTTTGGGTGAGCACGGTGACACCTCGTTTGTTTCTTGGTCAACGGCAACCATTGCAGGTGTTCCGCTTTCTGAATTCAACGGTGCTATAGCATCCGCTCATAACATTCCTAACGAATACAACAGAGAGGAAGTTGAAACCTACGTAAGAAAGTCCGGCGGTAAGATCATTTCGAGTAAGGGCTGTACCGTGTACGGTATCGGCATGACCTCAACTCACATTGTAAAATCGCTCAGCGGAAGTGCTGAGACAGCAATGACGGTTTCCTCTCTTCATGAGGGAGAATACGGAATAAAGGACGTATGCCTAAGCTCTCTTTCGCTCGTTGACCGCACGGGTGTCCGTTCTATCATCGTTCAAAATCTTACCGATGAAGAGCTTAAAAAGCTTTACGAATCGGCAGAAGCACTTAAAAACGTAATAAAGAGCGTTACTTTCTAAGGTGAAAAGCAATGAGAAAGTTTGATACAAAAATACAACATTTAAACTATAAGGTCGTGCGAGAGGTAGCTCGGCTTGCGTGGGAAGATAAGCTTCTTGAGAACCTTATGAGTATTCCTGAAAAGATCGTTCCCGGAAAAGAAGCTACGATGCGTTGTTGTGTATATAAAGAAAGAGCTATTATTGGAGAACGCATAAAGCTCGCAGTGGGAGGAAACAAAGACAATCCCAACGTGATAGAGGTTATTGAGATCGCCTGCGACGAGTGTCCCGTGGGTGGGTTTGAGGTTACGAACGCTTGCCGTGGATGTCTTGCCCACCATTGTGAGGATGCATGTAGCTTCGGTGCGATCACTTTTGACAATCAGCATGTAGCACATATTGATAAATCCAAATGCAAGGAATGCGGCACTTGTGCAAAGGTTTGTCCCTATGCGGCAATCGTTAGTCGCAAACGTCCCTGCCAAAACGCTTGCAAGGTAAAGGCGATCTCTATGAACGAGGAAAAGGCGGCGACCATTGATAACTCTAAGTGCATACAGTGCGGTGCTTGTGTATATCAATGCCCCTTTGGTGCGATTTTGGACAAATCTTATATTCTCGACGTTATTGATATTTTGAAAAACAGCAGAACGCATACCGCAGAAAAGGGTAACAAGGTATATGCAATCGTAGCACCGTCCATTTCCAGTCAGTTCTCTTATGCAAAGCTTGGTCAGGTTATAACCGGTCTTAAAAAGCTTGGCTTCCATGACGTAATTGAGGCAGCACTCGGTGCCGATATGGTTGCTATGGCGGAGGCAAAGGAGCTTTCCGAAAAAGGAGTTCTTACAAGCTCCTGCTGTCCGGCATTCGTTCAGTATATCAAGTCGACCTTCCCGAACCTTGTCGAACATATTTCTCACAATATGTCGCCTATGGCGGTGCTTGCAAAGTACATTAAGGAAACCACACCCGACGCAAAGGTAGTCTTCATTGGTCCGTGTACGGCAAAGAAGGCGGAGGCTCAGCTTGAGTCTGTCAAGCCGTACGTTGATTCGGTCCTCACATTTGAAGAGCTTCAAGCACTCTTCGACAGCCGTGATTTTGACCTTCCCTCATTTGAAGAGGGCGTTCTTGATAACGCATCCTATTTCGGACGCATATTTGCAAGAAGCGGAGGTCTTACCGATGCAACAACTCAGGCAATGAGGGAGCAGAATATTGACTTTGAAATCAAACCCGTCGTTTGTGACGGAATCGAGGCGTGTAGGCTGGCTCTTATCAAACTCAGTAAGGGCATGCTCGACGGCAACTTCATTGAGGGTATGGCGTGCGTCGGCGGCTGTATAAACGGTGCGGGATGCTTAACTCACGGTGAAAAAAACAAGGCAGAGGTGGATAAATACGGCCGTGAAGCACTTGAAAAAACGATCACCGATGCCGTGTCTGTTTTGAAATAAATTGTTGGTATAAGAAAGGAATTAAAATACTATGGAATACCGTATAGAACATGATTCTATGGGCGAAATGAAGGTGCCCGCAGACCGTCTTTGGGCGGCACAAACCCAGAGAAGTCACGAAAACTTTGAAATCGGTGTAGGCATTGAGACTATGCCCGCCGAGATCATTCACGCATTCGGCATACTGAAGAAGGCTGCGGCTATTACTAACAATAAGCTTCGCCCCGAGAAGATGACCGACGAGAAGCTTGTTGCTATCAAGGCGGCTTGCGACGAGGTTATGGCAGGTAAACTCAACGACCATTTTCCTCTTGTTGTTTGGCAGACAGGCTCCGGCACGCAGTCAAACATGAACTCCAACGAGGTTATTGCAAATCGGGGAAATCAGATTGCGGGTAAGTCCCTGCTCCACCCAAATGACGATTCTAATATGAGTCAGTCTTCTAACGACACCTTCCCCACGGCTATGCAC
>JAFPCR010000090.1 GCA_017390195.1 Clostridia bacterium
GGATGTTATCCCATATACGGGACATTTATCCTCTATCGGCAAATAGCTAATATTTCCACGGACTGTATTAAATCCTTCAGAAACCGCAAACGAAGTGTTTTCGTTACACAACTTTCTGGTGTAGTCTCCGCTTTTCAAATTCGATGAACTATTTGTTTTGTGCATAATTTAAAAAACTCCTTTGCCTCACAAAGCTTGCGTTATATGCCGTTATTATTGGTCATCCCACTGCGGGATCTGTCCCAGCACGGGGAGGTTGAAGTGTTTCTTCAAATCCTCTTCAACATAAATTTTTGAATTAATAATAGCAATTATCGCAAAAGCAATATATGAAAGAACGGCTCCGCCTACAGCTGCAACAACAACATTGCTCTTTAAATTAGGAGACGATGGCGATGTTGCCGGTCTGCTCGTGCTAAGATCCGTAAGCTTTTCCAATGCTGCGGCCTCCGGAAGCTTATACTTTGAAGAAACCACCCAATCAACTGCCTTGGCGATCTCGAAGGCTACCTTTGCATCACTGCATTCTACTTTCGCTACGACAACTCCCGTGTTCAAAGCGGAAGCAGACACGTATCTCATTATATCGTTCTTGGAGAACTTCTTGGCAATCTCACCGTTTGTGCCGTCTCCATCGTTTAAGGCATCAATTACATATTTTGCCATTTCCTCACTGTCATTAAGATAGGTTGCGAGGTTGATAGAAAAGTTAGAGCCTGCATTTGATGAATAATTTTCCGTTATAATATCAAACTTCACCATCGTTCTGTACATGGGCGTAACGAAGAATGATGTGTAAACTCCTGCAATAACTGCAAACAAGATCGCTATAGCCAATATCCAAACAAGCCTTTTTTTCAGAACGCTGAAGAAAAGACCAATATCAATATAGGACTCGTCTTTATACTTTTTAGAACCTTGATTCATTGTTGAATTGCTATTCATAAAAGTCACCTCTTCCCAAAAACTGTTATCCGCATATGTAGTATACCACACTATCAGACAAATTGCAATACTTTTTTCACCTTTAACAGACTCTATTTTTTAAGACTCTCTGTTTTTAGGAGCGTTATTTCATATGCAATTTTATGCCCTGATAACCGAAAATCAAATTATGCTCCGAGATATGCTTTCTTGACTCTTTCGTCGTTTGCAAGGTCGGACGCCTTACCCTCCATAATGATATTACCCGTTTCAAGAACATATGCACGGTCGGAGACCGCCAATGCCTTTTTGGAGTTCTGCTCTACCAACAGCACGGTAATGTTACGGCTGTGGACAGTTTCTATAATTTTGAAAACTTCGTTTACGAGCAACGGTGAAAGTCCCATAGACGGCTCGTCCATAACTATCATCTCGGGGTTCGACATAAGAGCTCTGCCCATTGCGAGCATCTGCTGTTCTCCGCCGGAAAGTGTTCCCGACATCTGATTCTTACGCTCTTCGAGTCTCGGGAACAGATCATATACCATCGCAAGGTTATCTGCTATATTTTCCTTGTTTTGAACGGTGTAGGCACCGAGACAAAGGTTGTCGTATACCGACAGATCCTTGAACACACGTCTGCCCTCGGGAACGTGAACGACTCCCATAGTTACTATTTTATGTGCAGGAACCTTAGTTATATCCTGTCCGTTGTATGTAATTTTTCCCACCTTTGGACGAAGAAGTCCTGTAATGGTATGAAGCGTAGTAGTCTTACCTGCACCGTTGGCACCTATAAGAGAAACGACTTCTCCACGGTTTACCGTAAAGGATATACCCTTGAGTGCCTTTATCAGACCGTAATAAACTTCTATATTTTCAACTTGAAGCAATGCTTCCGACATATAGACCTCCAATTTCGCCGCACATAGCGGCATATTTTTTGTGAACCTCTCTATATCGGTCAATCTCCGAGATAAGCCTTAACGACCTCGGGTCTGTTAAGAACCTCGTGTGTATCTCCACTTGCAAGGATCTGACCGAAGTTAAGAACCGTCAGATTTTCGCATATCCCGCTTACCAATTTCATATCATGCTCGATGAGGAGTATCGTCACTTTAAATTTTTCTCTCACGAATCTTATGGTATCCATAAGCTCCTGCGTCTCGTTGGGGTTCATTCCCGCAGCAGGCTCGTCAAGCAACAAGAGCTTCGGATTTGTCGCCAACGCACGTGCGATCTCAAGCTTTCTCTGCTTTCCGTAGGGAAGATTCTGTGCCAGATAATCGCTGTACTCGTCAAGCCCCATGATACGAAGGATCTCATGTGCACGTTCACGTGCGATCTTTTCACTCTTCATGTGGCGAGGCAGACGGAACATCGACGACCAAACGGTACAGGGGACCTGATTGTTCAGACCTACCATAACATTTTCAAGAACGGTCAAGCTGTTAAAAAGTCGTATGTTCTGAAATGTTCTCGCTATTCCCTCTCGGTTGATCTCAAGCGGTGTTTTGCCCGTAAGATCTTTTCCGCAAAGGAAAAAACGTCCGAATGTGGGCTTATATATTCCCGTAAGCATATTGAAAACCGTGGTTTTTCCGGCACCGTTAGGGCCGATAAGTCCGTAAAGCTCGCCCTCTCTTATCTCAAGGTCGAGTCCGTCAACAGCTTTGAGTCCTCCGAACTGTATACTGAGTCCTGTTGCCTTTAAAACTATCGGTCGATCGTGCTTTTTGGGGGGCTCTTTTTTTATTTTTATATCAAGATCGAATCCTCCACCGATTCTGTATGCTTCAACCTGTACGTCCATACCTTCTTCTTTTAAATCTACAGGGCGACCGTACTTATCAAGAACTTCTGTTCTTACAGAGGCTTTAGTTTTCTTCATTTGACGACACCTCCGTTTCGACTATACTCACGTTTTTTGTCTTTTTGCCGAATATGCCCTTGATCTTACCCGACACATAACCCCAGTTAAGCTTTTCACGCAAGCCTGCGAGCTTGGGAGCCGAGTGGAGTATCATCATAAAGATGAGAATAAGTGCATATACAAGATATTTCAAGCTTGCAAGGTCGCCTGTCAGCACTGCCTGAAGCTTGGTGTTGATAAACACGAGCAATACCGAGGAAATGATACTTCCCGTAAGGCTTCCCATACCGCCAAGCACGACCATAACAAGAATTTCTATCGAATAGTTATAACTGAACTGTGCGTAACTGACAACACTGTAATTTGCAAATAACGCACCTGCAACACCTGCAAAAAATGCCGCTATCGTAAATGTGATCAGCTTATAATATGTTATGTTAACACCCATAGTTCTTGCTGCGATCTCGTTGTCCTTGATCGCTTGGATAGCACGTCCGTGCTTGCTTTTCATAAGGTTCTGAATACAGAAAAGAACTACAATGGCAACAATGAAAGCAAAGATAAAGAGATCTCCGTCGAATTTTCCCTTTGAAGAATTAAGGCTGAAGCCTGTTGCAGGGTTCTTTATAAGACCCGCAAGAGGACCTTCCGCGGGGTCGATCTTTGTGTTTTTGAGAATTCCTCTGACGATCTCTCCGAACGCAAGTGTAACGATCGCAAGATAGTCTCCTCTGAGTCTGAGTGCGGGAAGTCCTATGATAAATCCAAAGATTGCAGCCGCAAGACCGCCGATAAGCATACAAATGATCAAACGGTGGGTCGACTGCACGACTAACCCCGACTTATAGAGATAGCAACACAAGATTCCGCCGACATATGCACCGACATACATAAATCCTGCGTGTCCGAGAGAAAGCTCTCCCAAAAATCCGACAACCATATTGAGCGACATTACCAATATTATGGTAAATGCCATCTGTGTCAGCATATTCGGGGTAACAAAACTCGAATCGTTGAGGATACCTCCGAAATAAAGCGGTATCGTGACCAGCATTATTGCGACGATTATCAAATAGTTTATATAATTTTTGAAAACTTTATTTAATCCTGTTTTATTCACGATCACACCTTCTCCCTCTGCTTCTTACCGAGTATACCCGTAGGTCTTACAAGAAGCACCACAATAAGGATACTGAACACTATCGCATCGGCATAAGGCGAAAGGAACGGAACGCTGAGAGCAAACTGCTCTACAACTCCGAGAATGATACCGCCGATAGCGGCTCCGGGAATACTTCCGATACCTCCGATAACTGCCGCAACGAACGCCTTGATACCGGGCAACGCTCCGAATGTAGGACTCGTAACGGGAGAAACGAACAGCGAGAATATACCTGCGAGTGCCGCAAGTGCTGAGCCGATAGCAAATGTAATAGCGATTGTACGGTTTACGTTGACACCCATGAGCTGTGCCGCTCCTCTGTCCTCACTGACGGCAACCATAGCACGTCCGACCTTTGTTTTTTTGATAACAAAGAGAAGCAGAACGATAACGACAGCACACACTGCCAATGTGATAAGAGACTGAATTTTTATAGATATTCCGCCGATGTCGACGAATTTAAAGTCAAACATAGGAACCATAACGGGAGTTGCACCGAAAATGATCTGTGCTAAGCTCTGTAACAGATAGCTTACTCCTATTGCGGTGATAAGTACCGAGAGAGACGGCGCCCCTCTCAAGGGTCTGTAAGCAAGACGCTCGACCAATATTCCCAAAGCCGTACATACGACGACAGCAATAAAGATCGCCAAGAACGGAGAACTTGACATCATACCGACCACAACGAATGCGGCATAAGAACCCACCATTATGATATCTCCGTGTGCGAAGTTAAGCATCTTTGCAATTCCGTACACCATTGTATAGCCAAGTGCAATAAGGGCATATACCCCTCCCTGGCTTAATCCGTTTATAATTGTAGAGATGATTTCACTCATAATTTTAGTGAGCCCTTCCTTCAAAAACAATTTTTCGAGCCGAACGAGATATTCAGCCGAAAGCAAAACAAAAAAACAGATCTGCAAGGCAAAGTGCAACGAACCGCTGAAATAAACGCCTTGCCGAAGTGAAAACAAGAAAAAATAAATAATACTTTAAAAAAGCATAACTGTAAGGGCGTAAGTCGCCCTTACAGTCAAGCTATAAACATCACGCTTAATGCCTTACCTGAAAAAATCAGCCAATAGTAACGATGATAGGAGCTTTTGTGGGAGCACCTGACTCATCCCATGTCATAGTTCCCGTAGCACCCTTGAATGTGAAGTCACCGTTGAGAACCTCGGTGATCTTATCACAAAGAGCACTTGCGGAAATGTTAACGTCATTTACGCCGGCTTTCTTCATTGCCTCATAGATGACCATAACAGCATCGTAACCGTCTGCTGCGAACTGGTCGGGAGTTTTGCCGTACTTTGCTTCGTATGCTTCAACGAATGCAGATGCAACCTCATCCTCGCTTGCAGCGTCGAAAGGTGTGAAATACTTAACACCTGTGAGGATGCTTGCTTCATTGCCTGCATATCCAACGATTCCGTCAAGTCCGTCGCAACCGAAGAAGTTTACTTCATAGTTCATGGACTTTGCTTCCTTGATGATAAGGAAAGCTTCCTGATAGTAGATGGGAAGGAATATGACCTCACAGCCTGCAGCCTTGAGAGTCTGAAGCTGAGTTGTGAACACTGCCTTTGTCGATTCTGTGAAAGATGTTGCAGTGAATTCTCTGTTGAGCTCACCCATCTGACCTGCAAAAGCCTCGTAAATTCCGTTCGAATAAGCGTCATCGGAGTTGTAGATAACACCGATCTTGGTGTACTCCTCTGCAAGTGTGTCAGCAACGATGATTCCCTGGTCGGGGTCACCGAAGCAGATACGGTATGCGTTGTCACCTTCAATTACGTCAGCCGCCGAAGACGAGGGAGTAATGAAGAAAAGGTTGTCATCAAGGCTCAAAGAAGCGAACTGGAGGCAGGGTGCGGAAGTAACGCTTCCGATAGATGCCTGCATACCCTTTGATTTGAGGGTGTCGTAAGCACTTGTTACCTTGGATGCGTCATGCTCGTCATTGATCATCTCATAGCTGAACTTAACGCCGTTGAGACCACCTGCCGCATTGATCTCGTCAATTGCGAGCTGTGCTCCCTGGTTTACGGAAATACCGTAGCTTGATGCTCCGCCTGTAAGAGGACCTGTAGCACCGATAAAATAGGTTTTGTTGGTGTTTTCTGAACCGCCGCATGAGCAAGCAACAGCGAGAACGAAAACAGCAACAAGAGCAAGAACGATTATTCTTGTCAGCTTTTTCATGTTTTTTCTCCTTAAATGATCGGTTTTATAACCTTTATTTGATTGCCGCAAAGACACGATGCACAAAATAATAATATAAAGTACATAAAATCTCCACGGTAAAAGTCGATACAAAGATTTTACCCCTATCTTGTCGAATTGTCAATGGTAATATTGCAATAAAATATGTCTAAATCACCACAAAACATAGTGCATTTTATACATCATAGCCAAATTTTTTTCGGTGTAAGCCTTATTTTTTAAAAAAAGTAACCTAAAATCGCCAAACAGGATGATCTTTGAGTAATTATTTTTCACCGCAGACCGCAGACTTATTCTCACCGCTGTCTGCCTTTTCATCACAGTCGGTATATGGCTCATGGCTGAACAACCCGAAAGAAAACCTGTTGAGCAGTTGTTTGATCTTGGGTATCTTCGTAACAAAGAATACTGCGACCGCACCGCCGACACTTAATATTATGTCGTCAACATCACACGAGCCTGCCATCTGTACGTACTGTATCGCCTCGACCGCCGCAACGGTGACGAGCAGAGAAAGAGTATAGACCCACCATTTTTTCGCCTTTTCAAAAAGCATTGGCAAAAAGAACGACATCGGCATATAGGCAAAAACATTGCCTATAAAGTTCAGTGCGTAGTCAAGAGAATTTGCCCCAAAACGCAAAATATTTGCGAAATAAACATTTATGATACTGTCAAAAGGGGTCAGGTTCAAATAATTTGCATCATACACAGAACGTGTAATATTCTCAATATTGTGATAGACCGCTCCGTATCCACGTCCGAGCAGAGGATCAAGAACGGTAAATACCGCAAGCAAATGAACATAAAGTGCAAACATTATCCAAAAAAGCGGAACCATAATCTTTTGCGGTGCTATCTTTTCCCTTTTGTACTGTATGCAGCCTGCACTGTAAAGCACCCCGCACAGCGACAGAAGGCAGACCAAGCGGTATATCGGGTGGAAGTAATCCACAAAGTCCACGAACATATATATTATGAAGATAAAGAATGCCGCCACATAAAGTCTGCGTGAGATGTCTATCTGATCCCGTGACGACGATCTCCCATTTTTCATAAAAAGAAGCCCCTTTCGCTTAAAAATCCTTTCAACATCGCAGATCCAAGCCCTGCGAAACCTTAAAACCATTAAATCATTATAGCATTTTTTTCAAACTTTGTCCATAGTGGCAAAAATAAATTTGAAAAATATTGATATTTACTATTGACAAATGTACTTTACAGTGATAGAATGCAGGTAATTTATTTTGAGGAAAGGAAAAATGAAATGAAAAACTCAACCTTCGCATTTGCATACTATTACTTTTACTTTTATTGCTGACACAATAGAGTAAAGGTGCTTTTGCTATGTGAAGATATAAGTTCTTCGGCTCATCGGTTTCTTATGATGCAGTCACACAGTCAAAAACACTGTGTGACTGCTTTTATTTTTTCAAAAAGTACACCAAAGAACAAAATTTTATGTTATTATATAAGGAGATAAAGAAATGATTGCTATCTTAAAATCAGGAACAAATGCAGAACAGCTCGAAAACCTCACCGAATGGCTCAAGGCACAAGGACTTACCGTACATATCTCAAACGGAAAATTCCAGACAGTCGTGGGATTGGTCGGAGACACATCGAAGATCGATGCCGACCTGCTCTCAAGCCTTGAGATCGTAGAATCGGTAACTCGTGTCAGCGAACCGTTCAAGAGTGCAAACCGTAAATTTCACCCCGATGACAGCGTAATAAGCGTAGGCGACTGCAAGGTCGGCGGCGGAAGCTTCAACTTTATCGCAGGTCCTTGCTCTGTTGAAAGCAAGGAACAGGTCTGCGGAATCGCCGAGTCTATAAAGGCATCGGGAGCAACGATGCTCCGTGGAGGTGCATTCAAGCCGAGAACCTCGCCCTATGATTTTCAGGGACTCAAGGCAGACGGTATCGAATACCTGCTTGAAGCAAAGAAGATCACGGGACTTCCCATCGTCACCGAGATAATGAATGCAAATCACCTCTCTATGTTTGAGGCAGTTGATGTAATTCAGGTCGGAGCAAGAAATATGCAGAACTTCGAGCTGCTCAAGGAGTTGGGCAGAACGAACAAGCCGATACTCCTTAAAAGAGGTCTTGCAAACACATTAAAGGAGCTGCTCATGTCTGCCGAATACATCATGGCAGGCGGTAATGAAAATGTTATCCTCTGCGAAAGAGGTATCAGAACCTTTGAGACCTACACAAGAAACACACTCGACCTTTCGGCAGTTCCGATGCTCAAGGAGCTGACCCACCTGCCCGTTATTGTTGACCCCAGCCACGCAACAGGCGTTTCAAAGCTTGTAAAGCCTATGGCTTTGGCGGCGGCAGCCTGCGGGGCAGACGGTCTTATGATCGAAGTACACAACAACCCCCGTCAGGCACTTTGCGACGGAGCACAGTCGCTGACTCCCGAACAGTTTGACGATGTTGCGAGTGCAGTCAAGAGGGTTCTTGCGGCACTATCATAAATAATTCACGTATCACATATCACACGGCAGAACGGAGATAAACAATGATTGTTGGAATATACGGATTGGGACTTATCGGAGGTTCTATGGCGAAGGCCTATAAAGCAAATTCCGATCATAAGGTATACGCATACGACAAGGACGAGACCACTCTCGGTTTTGCCCGACTTTCGGGTGCGATCGACGCAAAGCTTGATTCAGAAAACATCGGTGACTGTGACCTTGTTATGATAGCACTTTATCCGCAGGCGGCTGTTGAATGTATGAAAGAGATAGCACCGAAACTGAAAAAAGATGCCACCGTTATCGACCTCTGCGGAACAAAGGTCAAGATCTGCGAATGCGGATTTGAGCTTGCCCGCCGATATGGCTTTACCTTCGTCGGAGGACACCCCATGGCAGGTACGCAGTACTCGGGATTCAAATACGCAAAGGAGGATCTCTTTTGCGGTGCACCGATGATAATAGTACCCCCCGTATATGACGACATCTCGTTTTTGGATAAGATAAAGACCATGCTCTCGCCTGCCGGGTTTGGAAAGATCAACGTAACGACAGCAGATGAGCATGACCGAATGATAGCATTCACATCACAGCTTGCACACGTTGTCTCAAACGCATATGTAAAAAGTCCGTCGGCTCAATCGCACAAGGGCTTTTCGGCAGGCTCGTATAAAGACCTCACACGTGTTGCGTGGCTCAACGAAAATATGTGGAGCGAGCTTTTCATTGAAAACAAAGAATTCTTGACAAACGAGCTCGATAACATAATAAGCTCACTCTCGGAATACCGTAACGCTCTCAATTCTGACAATGGAGACAAGCTTCGTGAGCTTTTGCGTGACGGAAGGATATGCAAAGAAAGGGTTGACGGATAATGAAAACAATTACGGTAAACGCATCAAAGACCTACGATGTTACCATAGGCTCGGAACTTCTTGAGTCATCAGGCGAGATCATTCGCAAAGCACTCGGCAGAGTCTGCCGTACCGTCATCGTTTCCGACGACAATGTTGCACCGCTCTATGCACAAAGGGTATCGGACTCGCTTTCACAGGCGGGGTTCGGCGATACACTTACATACATAATAAAACACGGCGAAGCATCGAAAAGTGCCGAGAATTTTGTGAGCCTGCTCAACTTTCTCGCCGATAACACACTTACACGCTCGGACTGCCTTATCGCACTCGGTGGTGGCGTGGTCGGCGACCTGACGGGATTTGCCGCATCCTCATATCTGCGTGGGATAGGCTTTATCCAGATCCCGACATCTCTTCTTGCCGACGTGGATTCATCTGTCGGCGGTAAGACAGCGATAAACCTGAATGCGGGA
>JAFPCR010000091.1 GCA_017390195.1 Clostridia bacterium
CTTACAGAGACGGCAGCCGCAGCCTCCGCAGACAAAGCAGGAAACATCGACTTCAGCCGACGGTTCTGTGAACGGGAAGTGGTGGGGACGGAAACGGAGCTTTGTCTTTTCGCCAAACATATTCTTTGCGAAAAGCTCGAGAGTTCCTTTGAGGTCGCCCATGGTTATGCCCTTATCGACCACAAGTCCTTCAAGCTGGTGGAAAAGGGGAGAGTGTGTCGCATCTACTGCGTCCGAACGGTATACACGTCCCGGAGAAATAATGCGTATCGGAGGCTTCTGCTTTTCCATTGTACGCACCTGTACGGGAGACGTCTGTGAACGGAGAAGAATATTGTCTGTGATATAGAATGTATCCTGAGTATCACGTGCAGGGTGATTTTCGGGAATGTTAAGTGCCTGGAAGTTGTAGTAGTCGAACTCTACCTCAGGGCCTTCGACTATCTGAAATCCCATTCCGACAAATATGTTTTCAAGTTCTCTTTGAACCTGTGTGAGGGGATGGATACGTCCTATGGGTGTGAATTTTCCGTCAACTGTGACGTCGAGCTTCTCGGATCTGAGTTTAAGCTCGAGTTTCTTTTGCTTTAATTTAGCAGATTTGTCCTCGATGAGAGCTTCGATGTCGGCTCTTACTTCGTTTGCAAGCTGACCGATGATCGGACGTTCCTCGGCAGAAAGACTGCCCATGCCACGCAGGACCTGCGTAAGCTCGCCCTTTTTTCCGAGATACATGACCTTGATCTGTTCAATATCAGCATCATCGGACTCAAGTTTAGCCTTGACTTCAGCTCTGATTCTTTCAAGATTAGCTTTCATTGTTTGAATGACTTCCTTTCATTTTTATGTGAAATGTAATTTATTTTATCAAAAGCAAAGAGAGACGGTAAAAAATAATGCACCTCATCCATAACAGGACGAGGTGCAAAAGCACTCCGTGGTACCACCCGCTTTTCGGCAATAAGCCAACACTCAGCCGACTTTATAACGGAGTCACCCGTATTCGGCTACATAACCGAGTTTTCAGCGATCGGCAGTCAAACCGAAAGGAAACTCAAAATGTTCTCACCGAATCTGCTCCGAAGCGAAAAGCCATCTGACCACGCACGACCGCTTTCAGCCGAGACGGTCTCTCTGTGGTACGCAAAAGTCAGGGGCAAACTTCATCATTGCATTTAAGATCAAGTGTGATATTAAGTTCGGATCTTCCAAAGATCCGCTTATACCCGAACATTATATCACAAAAAAATTTAAAATTCAATAGAATTGACGAATTTTTTGAAATTTTATTTCATAATATACAATGTGATGTATATTTGCGTGTCGAAATTTAAGCAATTAAAAACACAATATGTCGTAAATTTTAACATTGACGAATTTGCTTGACAAAGTATAAATTTTTGATATAATATAAGAGATGCAAATTTAACCAAAAAAATTTTATACGTATATGTTTTTGGAGGTAATCTGTCCAATGTTTGAAACATTAAAAAATTTTCTCGTTGACGAATTACAGGTCGACGCTGACAAAATCACTCTTGAAGCAGAGCTTTCCAACGACCTCGGTGTCAACTCGATAGAGCTTGCCGATCTCGTTATGCTTTGCGAGGACAAATTGGGAATCGAGATAGCTGACGAAGATATCAGCAAATTCATCACCGTCGGAGACGTTGTGAATTATTTGGAGGCACACAAATAATCAAGCAGAGATTATTTGAAGATAAATTAAACGGGCTGAGTCAAATGACTCAGCCCATTTAATATTAGCCCATATTTTCAGGCAATTTGCGTCCGCCCATAATGTGAAAATGAAGGTGCTTTACTGTTTGGCAGGCATCGTCACCGCAGTTGGAAATGACTCTGTAGCCGTTGGTAAGACCTGCTTCTGCGGCGATCTTAGGTATAGCCTCGAAAATCCTTGCCACATAGCTGCTGTTTGAAGAATTTACCTCATCGATACAGCAGATATGCTCCTTGGGAATGGCCAAAATATGCACGGGAGTCTGGGGATTTATGTCCTTGAAGGAATATACCCATTCGTCCTCATACACTTTGCTTGAAGGGATCTCTCCCGAAATTATTTTACAAAAAAGACAGTCCATTTTATTGCCTCCTAATTACAAGTATGATATAATGGTAGTGCTTATATGTGCAACTATATTATATCACCGTGTTATATTTAAGTCAACAAATTAAATAGACTTTTGATAAAACAAGAGAAAGGGGATCGACATGAATATAGAGGTAAAGACCGACCTTTGGACATATCTCAAGAGTACCGAACGCCCGATAGTTATGTACGGAATGGGGAACGGTGCAGACAAGATCTTGGCGGTGTGCGAAAGATACGGAATAGAAATATCGGATTTCTTTGCTTCGGACGGGTTTGTTAGAGGACATTCCTTTCACTCAAAAACGGTACTTTCTTATTCTCAGATAAAGGAAAAATACAAAGATCCCATAGTCCTGCTTTCGTTTGCATCATCATTGCCTGATGTTATAGAAACGATAAAAAAAGTTGATGCCGAGACCGAGCTTTATGCTCCGGACGTTCCCGTGTTTGGAGATACTCTTTTCAATATGGAGTTTTTTGAAGAAAACCGCAAAAACTTTGAAATGGCATATTCTATGTTCTGTGACGAAAGATCACGGGAAGTTTTTGAAAGCATAATAAATTTCAAGCTGTCGGGAAAGATAAAATACCTGTTCGATGCCGATTGTGACAAGGATGAGGTTGTTTCTTCAATTCTTCATACCGAGAATTACCGTGTGACTGCTGACCTCGGTGCATACAACGGAGACACTGTTCGTGAATTACTTACGTATACCCTGCCCCAAAAGATATATGCTCTCGAGCCAGACAGGAGAAACTTCAGGAAGCTTTCGGAATATTCGGCAAACGAGACAAGGTGCGAGGTTGTCCCGATAAATGCGGCGGCGTGGTCAGAGAAGACCGTCCTGACCTTCGACGGAAGTGGAAACAGAAATTCCAATATAAGTTCAAGTGCCGCAAAGACCGTTGATGTTGATGCCTTGAAATTAGACGATGTTATCGCAGAGCAGTGCTGCGACTATATAAAATATGACGTTGAAGGCTCGGAGCATCAGGCGATCGTCGGCTCGCAGAATACGATATCCGCATATCGCCCCGAAATGCTCGTATCGGCATATCACCGATCGCAGGATCTGTTTGAGCTGCCTTTCCTGATCCGCTCTATTTGTCCTGATTACAGGCTCTATCTTAGAAAATTTCCGTATATCCCTGCATGGGATCTGAATATTTATGCGA
>JAFPCR010000092.1 GCA_017390195.1 Clostridia bacterium
CGAATGCGTCCGAGCGTGGACGTCCCGAATTTTTCTTTGCGTTGTCGTGCGGTGTCGGCAGATCTGCATTCTTCCTCTGCTGTTTTTTATTGACACGCTCAATATTTCGCTTGTTTGCCACCGATCTTGTTTTATTTTTCGCGCCCGAGCGTGAATTCTTCCCCGTCTTGCCCGACGGTGATGAGCCCAAAGACCGTGCGGTAGTTACCGTTTTCATTTTGCCCGAAGCGTCGGAACGTGATGTCTGTGCTTTATCAGAACCGTTACGACGGTTTGCGGAAGGTGTCTTTTGTTTTTCCGTTTTCATTCGAACATCTGCCTTTCTGTTTTTATATTATACTCGATAATGCCCGGCAGTACCGATACGTCAAGATCATCTGTGTATTTGATGAAAAAAACGTGGCATACTATGTGCATACCGCATCTGCGAAATGCAAACACTTTTCATTATTATACATTATATCATTATCCGTCAACTTTTTCAAGTATTATTCTCATTAGTATTTTACTTTTTTATATTTATCCTTGTCGGATATGCCGAAATTCCAAAAAATCTCCCCAAAACGCACGGAGGACTTTTATATGACTCAACGCAAAAGCCTTAAAAAATTTATATTGCTGATCCTCGGAGGTCTTGTCGCAGGTTTTTCAAACGGACTTTTGGGGGCAGGCGGAGGAGTTATCGCTGTCTTTGTCCTGTCCTATGCCTGTGCAGATATTTTAGAGGATCGACGTGACGTGTTTTCAAATGCTATAGCAGTCATGCTCCCGATATCTGTCGTGTCCTCGGTGCTTTATGCAATAAGCGGAAAAGCAACAGCTCAAGGCTTTTCTCTTTTCATCATACCTGCCGTGCTTGGCGGCATCTTCGGCGGATTCCTTTTGCGTAAAACAAATCCGTATCTGCTGAAAAAGATATTCGCCGTGATAGTTATAATTTCAGGTGCGATGATGATATTCAGAGGTTAGGTCTATGTTGAACCATATCGCTTTTTTTGTGTTCGCCACGCTTTCGGGAATGGGCATCGGAAGTGCGGGGCTGCCTGTTATATATCTGACTCTCGTGGGTGGCATGAGTCAACTGACGGCTCAGGGAATAAATCTTATGTTCTTTATTTTTTCATCCGGCTCGTCACTCATATTTAATCTCGGCAACAGAAAGATACTATTCTCTGTAATACTTTTGATGTCTGCGGCAGGGGCGGTCGGTGCAGTCGGTGGCTTTTGGACTGCTTCATCAATAGATCCCTCTCTTGTCCGCATACTTTTCGGGATAATGCTCGTAATTTCGGGAGGCATTTCTCTTTTTGCAAAAAAGAACTCCAAAGACCGCACGACTGACCCCGACAGACCTTCCGTTTTTTGACCGATAATACCGTCTTTGACCAAAATGTTCAAAAATATTTTTGTGAAAATGAAAATATTTGTTAAAAAGATACTTTACAAACGGATCTTGATGTGCTATAATGTATGGGCATGACGTCTGCACGGTCTCCGGATAACGGCCGATCTTATATTGGTTATTCACCCGCCGGTCGCTGAGTTGACGCATAGTATATTTTTTGAAAGGTGAAAAAACCATGACAAGAGAAGAAAAACAAGCGATAATCGACCGCTACAAGACCCATGAGGGCGACACAGGTTCTCCCGAGGTTCAGATCGCAATCCTTACGACAAGGATCGCAAGCCTTACAGAGCATCTTAAGGCTAACCACAAGGATCACCACAGCCGTCGTGGACTTTTGAAGATGGTAGGACACAGAAGAAACCTTCTTAACTATCTCCAGAAGGTCGACATCGAGCGTTACCGTGCCATCGTTGAAAAGCTCGGTCTGAGAAAGTAATCAATAGTTTGCGGAGTGACGAGTGGGAGTTTCCTTTCACTCTTCACTCCCTACTGTTTTTTACAGACAGATCACCTTGTTCGCATATTCTAAACCCACTGATCTCATACCGCTCACGACGGATTAGCAGTTAAATATGTGCCGCAAATTTCCTTCGTCTGCGGCGTGTGTTTAAGTGCTAAACCTCCGTGAGAGGGAGAAAATAAAAATCATAAAAAAACGGAGGTTCTAAAAATGGCTTCAATAAGCACACCTATGGAATTCAAAAATTACAAAGTGTTCAACTACACCTTGGCAGGCAGACCCCTGGTTATCGAAACAGGAAAGCTCGCAGGTCTTGCAAACGGCTCTGTACTCATCAGATACGGCGAAACCGCTGTTCTCTGCTGTGCTACCGCTTCCGCAAAGCCCCGTGACGGTATCGACTTCTTGCCCCTTTCGGTCGACTTCGACGAAAGAATGTATGCCGCAGGTAAGATACCCGGCGGTTATCTCAAGAGAGAAGGAAAGCCCTCTGAAAAGGCTGTCCTCACCTCCCGTGTTATCGACCGTCCCATCCGTCCTCTCTTCCCCAAGGATCTGAGAAATGACGTTGCGCTCACCCTGACCGTTATGTCAGTCGATCCCGACTGCTCACCCGAGATCGCCGCAATGATCGGTGCTTCAACCGCTCTTGCTATCTCCGATATCCCGTGGAACGGACCTATCGGCGGTGTATTTATGGGTCTCGTTGACGGCAAGTTCGTTGTAAACCCCACTGAGGCTGAACAGAAGGTCAGCGACCTTCAGCTCACCGTTGCCGCTTCAATGAACAAGGTCGTTATGATCGAAGCAGGTGCTAACGAGGTCGACGACGAAACTATGTACGAAGCAATTATGCTCGCACACAAGGAGATCAAGGAGCTGCTTGGCTTTATCAACGCTATCATAGACGAAGTAGGAAAGCCCAAGTTCGACTACCCCTCTTGCGAGCTCGACCACGATATGTTCGACAAGATCTTCGATTTCTGCGAAAAAGACGTTATGGAGGCTCTCGACACAGACGATAAGAATGTCCGTGACGAAAAGATGGTTCCCATCACAGACGCTATCTCCGAAAAGTTCGGCGAGGAATATCCCGACCTTGCAACAGTTCTGCCCGAGCTTATCTACAAGATCCAGAAGAAGATCGTTCGCCGTTGGCTCCTCAACGACAAAAAGCGTGTTGACGGAAGAGGCATGGAGCAGATCCGTCCTCTCGGCTCTGAAGTAGGTCTCCTTCCCAGAGCACACGGCTCGGGACTCTTTACCCGTGGTCAGACACAGGTACTCACCGTTGCTACTCTCGGAACACTTTCTGAGGCTCAGATGCTCGACGGTATCGACAATGAAACATCAAAAAGATATATGCACCACTACAATATGCCCGGCTTCTCAACAGGTGAAGCAAAATCGACAAGAAGCCCCGGCAGACGTGAGATCGGTCACGGTGCTTTGGCTGAACGTTCACTCGTTCCCGTTCTTCCCTCCGAGGAGGAATTCCCCTATGCTATCAGACTCGTTTCTGACGTAGTTTCTTCCAACGGTTCTACCTCACAGGGCTCTGTTTGCGGCTCAACTCTTGCTCTTATGGACGCAGGCGTTCCGATCAAGGCTCCCGTTGCAGGCATTTCTTGCGGACTTATCACCGCTGAAGACGGAAGCTGGGATATCATGCTCGATATTCAGGGACTTGAAGACTTCTACGGTGATATGGACTTTAAGGTGGCAGGTACTCACAAGGGTATCACATCCATTCAGATGGACCTCAAGATCGACGGTCTTACCCCCGAGATCATTCATGCGGCTCTCGCTCTTGCTCACAAGGGACGTGACTACATCATCGACGAGGTTATTCTGAAGGCTATCGAAGCTCCTCGCAGCGAAGTTTCAAAGTATGCCCCCAAGATGACTACCATGCACATCAACCCCGATAAGATCCGTGATGTTATCGGTAAGGGCGGTGCAGTTATCCAGAAGATCGTTGCAGACACAGGTGCAAAGATCGACATCGACGATGACGGTACTATCCATATCGCCGCTATCAACGGCAGTCAGGCAGATGCCGCAAAGGCTTGCATCGATGCTATCGTATTCGAACCCGTTGTCGGTGCTATATACAACGGAAAGGTTACTTCTATCAAGGAATTCGGTGCTTTCGTAGAATATGCTCCCGGCAAGGAAGGTCTCGTTCACATCTCGAAGATAACAAAGACTCGTCTCGAAAAGGTTGAGGACGCTCTCAACATCGGCGATTCTGTAAGAGTTAAGTACCTCGGTCTTGACAAAAAGGGCCGTATGGACTTCTCTATCAAGGACGCAGACTAATAAAAAACGCAAAGTAACAGGGTGCAAAATGCACCCTGTATATCCAAAATAAATGAAGGGGGCTTGGCGAATGAACTCAAATCCAAACAGAAATAAAAATCCCAACACTTCAAGCGCCACAGAAACTCGTGACGAACGCAAAACAAGAGTTTTACTTGCTATATGCGTACTCGTTGTGATGATGCTGATACTGCTTATCGTGCTGATGGTCTCAAAGATCATATCTCCGAACAACTCACACAACGATTTCCATGAATCAAAGCTCGAATCGTCCATAAACTCCACAGATGTCAAGTATGAGGATCAACTCTTCAACAAATCTGACATATATGCAGGCGAGCTCGTTCTCGTAGACAAGGATCACAAATTCGTTTTCCCTGCCCAGAACACCGCTACAGTAAACATCTTTAACAGTAAAAATACAGATGTATATATTCTTTCCGACTCTAAGCTTTATCTCAATGAGAATGCTTTTTCAGCTCTCAACAAAATGATGATCGCATTTAATTCTGCAACAGGAAACAAAGATGCCTGCATCACCACAGCATACAGAAGCGAGTCCGATCAGCAGAAGCTGTACGCCAATAATCCCTCAGCTTACGCAAAACCCGGTTACAGTGAATACCACACAGGAAATGACGTTGCAATAAAGATCAATCCCTCGACCAGCATCGATAACGATGAAGACGGAAAATGGATAACCGAAAATTGCTACCGCTACGGATTTATTCGCCGTTACCCCGACTCAAAGGTCAGCATAACAGGCGAGAACGAGTCAAAATATATCACTAAACAGTTCAGATATGTCGGATATGTTCACGCATACTACATGAACAAGCAGAACTATTGCCTTGAAGAATATCTCGAATTTCTCCGTGAGAACACGTCTGCATCGGATCACCTTTCGATACGGACAGACAACGGAACACAGTACGAGATCTATTACGTGCCTGCTTCCGGCGGAGATCTGACTACTGTTTCGGTTCCCTCCAACTGCGGATATACGGTATCCGGAGATAATGTCGGCGGATTTATCGTTACCGTTGCCCTCGGATAATCGGACAGCAAACAGCCTATATAGATCTTAAACAAAAAATGGCTGTTGCTTTTGCAACAGCCATTTTTTAAACAAATTTTTTGCTATTTTTGATCGAAAATAAAATAACTGCACAAAATAACAGTAATCTGTGTTCGAAATGCAAGAAAGGTTTGGTGCTATGAAAGTCGAAAAAAAATCTACTTATGTTTCCAATGTAATATTTCTTGCACTTTGTGCCATAATAATATTCGGATTCGGTTCGGCAATTTTTATTCTTCCCCAACAGCAGGTATCTGAAGAAGAAAACCGAAGCTTGGCAACCTTCCCGAATTTTTCTCTTGAAGAATTGGCAGATGGAAGTTTCACATCGGATATCGCAGATTTTTACGCCGACCAATTCCCCCTCAGAAACAACTTTGTTGCATTCAAGGCAATATGTGAGTTGTCATTGCTAAAGCAGGAAAACAACGATGTAATCATCGGAAGCAACGGATATTTGATCCCCAGGCTCGAATACTCGGAGTCTGCATTGGCAAAATTCAACACAAATCTTGATGCACTTTCCGAGCTTCAACAGTCTGCTCCGTTTGACCTGAACATTTATATCGCACCAAGATCAGTTGACGTAAACACCTCCCATCTTCCCGTGACATTTGACCCAAGCCGTTCTGCTGCGGTGTGGGATATATTGGATTCTAAAAACATCAACTATACCGACGGCAGACAAACCTTGCGTGATCTTTCGTCTGACGGACAATATGTCTGGTACAAGACCGACCACCATTGGACGACTTTAGGTGCATATCACGCCTACCGTGACATCTCTGCTCTTTTATCCTATACACCGTCAAGTCCCGCAACCTTTTCTAAAGAAACGGTAAGCGAATCCTTCTTGGGAACTGCATATTCAAGCTCGGGCATTCGATGGGCATCTCCCGACACTATGGAATATTTCAGGTTTGACGGAGATGATTCATTTAAGACCGAGATATACAGCAGTTCAATGAAGCCCTTGTCTTCTTTTGACGGTTTTTACGACAGAAGCTACCTTGATACAAAGGACAAATACGCTTCGTTTTTATCCTCTAACAATGCTGTCACAAAGGTTTGTGACAACAGCTCCGACAAGCCTTGTTTGCTTATCGTAAAGGACAGCTTCGCAAACTCAGTCGTTCCTTTCCTGGCACAGCATTACGATCTGATCATCCTTGACATGCGGGAATATCAGTCTACGATTTCAGATTTCGTTTCAAAAAACGACATCGATGATATCTTGATACTTTGCGGGATAGACACACTCACTTCATTCGATTTTCGACTCATTTTGCAATGATAAATTACCGAAATTCGTTTGTCGCATTCCGCTGATCTTCAAACAGAGAAAAATCAAACCTTAATTATAAAAATTCAAAAATACAAGGAGTAACTAAAATGAAACTCTCCAAAATTTCAGCACTCGTGTTAGCGATCCTGATGCTTGTATGTTCTCTTGCGGCCTGCTCGCCTAACGGTCAGACCAATGAAACAGAAAGTTCTACAATGAAAGAAACACTTACCGAAAGCAAAAAAGAATCCGCAACCGAATCGGGTTCTCAGACTGAATCAGCCACTCAGACAGAGACCGAATCGCAAACAGAAATAGCCGTCACCTTTGACGGCTCTACATACAACTCATCCCTTGACGGTGCGATCACACACGAGGGAAAGGTTTTTACTATCACAAAAGCAGGCGTATACCGTCTCAGCGGTAAGATCGACGACGGACAGATCGCTGTAAACGTGTCCAAGTTCGAACAGGTCGAGCTGAAGTTCGACGGTCTTACCGTCTCAAACTCCACATCTGCTCCGATCTACGTAATGAGTGCAGACAAGGTAGAGATAAAGTTAGTTAAAGACACGGTGAACACTCTCACCGATGCCTACTCTTACAACTTCCCATTAAACGAAGACAAGCCCAATGCTTGCATCTATTCCTCCGACGATCTGACCATAAATGGCAACGGAACTCTTATCGTCAACGCTCGCTTCAACAACGGAATAGGAACTAAAAATGACCTCAAGATCAAAGAGGGCAATATCGTTATCAATGCCGCAAAAAATGCTTTCAAGGGCAACGGAAGTATCACGGTCGAGGGCGGAGATCTCAAGGTCGAATCCTGCAAGCGTGCATTCAAATCCGATAGCTTGGAAACAGACAAAGGCTTTGTGACAATTCTCGGCGGAACGATCGATGTTACGGCTACAAACAACGTTATAGAAGCAACAAACAGCATTTCTGTTTCGGGCTGCACGATCAAATATTCCTGCGGGTCTGATGTAACGTTCTGTGACGGCAACGTTTCGATATCAGACGGATGTATGACGCAGAAATAAAACTTCAAATCATTTCCGTGCAATTCCCTCACCTTACGGGCAAAACTAATAACACGGAGAGTACAGATACAGATATCTGACACCCTTCCGCAATTATTCATTTTGCCGCTTACGGCACGGAGAATTGAATTATGGAATGTCCCAAATGTATGAAAAAAATGCTTGACTGCATCAAAAAGCCTCACATTGAGACCGACATAAGTATGTCAGCAAAAATGTACAAGGACGACAAAAACAGTCAGGCAATAATGTCTTCAAGTTACAGTGACTCGTTCGATATAAAATTGATATGTATTGTCGGTGTCGTTGCCGCAATGATCTTGATCTGCAAGATATGCTGCATGATGTCTAAGCACCGCTGCTGAATTAGAAAACAAAATTGGGTGAGTTAAATGCATTTTGCATTTGACTCACCCTTGTTTTAATTTATTATACCCTCTTCAAGTGAAAAGAGTGATTCGATCTTTTTCTGCAAAGCAGGATATGCGTCAAGCGATGGGGTTTCATTGATAAACTCCCTTGCCGCAGAGAATGCCGCTCTCATAAGTCCCGAATCGTCGCACATATCGGCAAGCTTGAATTTCAGCCCGCCGCTTTGACGTATCCCGTCTCCTCCCGACATTGCAAGAAAGTCGCCCGGACCTCTCAACTCAAGGTCTTGCTCGGCTATCGTATATCCGTCGTATGTCGTTCTCATCGTCTCAAGACGTTTTCTCGCCTTTTCTCCGACCTCTCCTCCCTTAACGAGTACACAATATGATCTTCTGCTTCCTCTGCCGACACGTCCACGAAGCTGGTGTAACTGCGACATTCCGAATCTTTCCGCATTTTCAACGATCATAAGGCAGGCATTCGGAACGTTCACTCCTACCTCAATAACGGTGGTGGAAACAAGAACCTGTATCTTTCCCGCTGAGAATTCGTTCATAACGGCTTCTTTTTCGGCACTTTTCATTTTTCCGTGAACAAATGCAACGCTGATCCCCGAAAGACGTTTTGAAAGCTCTTCTGCATACTGTGTTGCCGCTTTCAGCGGAGCGTGTTTTTCTCTGTTATTATCCTCCGCACTATCAAAAACAGGAATGTCGGTCATGTTAAGCTCTCCGCCCTCGTCCTCCTCGTTCTTTTCCTCGACCGCAGGGCAAACGATATAGACCTGTCCGCCCTCGGACACGTTTGAAACGATAAACTTATCGAGACGTTCCCGATAGCTTTCATCCACGACAAAGGTATCGACACGCTGTCTGCCCGACGGCATCTCGTCGATCTTCGAAATGTCGAGGTTTCCGTACATTACAAGTGCCAGAGAACGAGGAATTGGTGTTGCACTTATAACAAGCATATGTGTATGAGAATTTTTTTGCGACAGTGTCGCTCTCTGTGCGACTCCGAATCTGTGCTGTTCATCGGTTATGACGAGCCCGGGTGCCGAAAATCTCACGCCATCAGACAACAGTGCGTGCGTTCCGATAACGACATCTGTTCTGCCATCTGCCCTTTTCTCCTCGGCGAGTGAAGCATATATACGTTTTTTATTTGACGCCGTTGTCGAACCCGTCAAAAGCTCACATTTTATTCCGAGCTTTTCGAACATAGGTCTCATATCGGCATAGTGTTGCTGTGCCAATATCTCTGTCGGCACCATCAACGCCGCCTGATATCCGTTCTTCACCGCTATAACTATTGCCGCCGCCGCACAGACCGTCTTTCCGCAACCGACATCTCCCACGAGCATTCTGCTCATCGGTATGTCCTCTGCCATATCACGGCGTATATCGTCTATCACCCTTTTTTGTGCATTTGTCAACTCATACGGCAGAGTTGCCAAAAGATCGGATATGTCTGTGTCCGAGC
>JAFPCR010000093.1 GCA_017390195.1 Clostridia bacterium
GAGGACTTCGAGCTTAATATTCGGGCAGAGGAAGACATTAAAGTTACCTACTCAAGCAAGAACGGCAAGATGTCTCTCAAAGCAACTGCCGCAGGCACAACTATCGAGCTCTCCTCTGAGTATAAGGAGGAGAACGGAAAGAACAAGTTCGATATGTCTCTGAAGATGAACGATCAGGAGCTTGGTTCACTCTCTTGGGTTCAGGACAGAGCAACAGGCAAATTCACTGTTGGTGTCGAATACTCGGCAGGCTTCTCGACCTTCTCGGCAACACTTGAAGGCACTCTCAAGATCAATGCGACCACATTTGATCTCGCCCTCAACAAGGTGTCCTACAGTATGGGCTCCTTCGGTGAAGTAGAAGAAGGAACTTTTGAATTTGACGTTCGTATTATCATCCGTACAGACGAAGATGTTCCCGCATTCCCGAGCTTCACTTCTTTCGAGGATGTAACAACTACGACTCTTGGCGAAATTATGGAGAACGTAGAAAAGATCTCCGCATTCTTCGGAATGACAGGAGAACCGGATTTCTCCGATACGGACGTATCGCAACCCGCAAACTGATCTTTTGCAACTAAAAAGAGGGCTGTTGCGTTAAGCAACAGCCCCTTGTTTCATCATAGAAAGGATCTTTACATTATGAAAATTATGATCGCATCCGATATTCACGGCTCGGCATACTACTGTAAGCTTATGCTCGATGCCTTTTCTGCAGAGAAAGCAGATAAGCTCCTGCTCCTTGGTGACATTCTCTATCACGGTCCGAGAAACGACCTGCCACGTGACTACGATCCACGCTCGGTCATCTCCCAGCTCAATGCGATCTCCGATAAGATCGTCTGCGTCCGTGGAAACTGCGACAGTGAGGTCGATGGAATGGTTCTCAACTTCCCCATCAGTGCTGACTCTGCTATGCTCATTCTCGGCGACCGCACCGTGTTCGCCACACACGGACATATCTACAACGAGCAAAATCTCCCAAAACTCGCAAAAGGCGATATCCTGCTCCATGGACATACCCATATCCCCGTCGCCGCAGACCGTGGAAGCTATATCTTCCTCAACCCGGGTTCTGTCTCTATCCCTAAAGAAAATTCGCCCCATAGCTGTATTATCCTCTCCGATAATACATTTAGGTGGCTTGACCTCGAAAATATGTCATCATATATGGAATTTTAGAAAACGCATTCCATACAGAAGTCGATATTTAAGGGACTGATCCAAATGGATCAGTCCCTTTGTTTTTTATTACTTAATGTATGTTATCTTTGTGTTCTTGTAGGGCTTTTCATAGCCTGTGTGAGTTTGCTTTACGCTGACCTCGCCGTTGCAGTTGACGATCTCATACTCATTGTAAGCACCGTCAAGGTATGCAAAGTCTGTTCCGTTATCCTGATAGTGGATATACTTTCCGTTTTCGCCGTACACCTCAAGATAAAGAGTCTCATCATTGTCGATCTCACCGATGTAGCTCTGTGGAGCAAATGTCGGCAGGATCGCACCGCTGCGAATATACATAGGACATACATCAATGGGTGCCTCACGAATGAACCACTTGTTTCCACTGACCTTTTCGCCTGTAATATAGTCGTACCATTCGCCCTCGGGGAGATAGATCATACGTCTTGTCTGACCCTGCCCAACGACGGGTGCTACAAGGATGCTGTCGCCTATCATAAACTCGTCGTTTATCTGTTTTACGTTCTCGTCCTTTTCATACATAAGCACGAGCGGACGCATTACGGGCATACCTGTCTGTGTGCAGGTGCGGAATGTGTTGTAAAGATAAGGAATGAATTTATAACGGAGCTTTACGAACTTACGGTAGATAGAGAGGTAAGGCTCTCCGAACACCCAAGGCTCTTGGCGAAGCTCGCTACAGCAGTGGTTACGGCACATAGGCGAGAAGCAAGCCATCTGTATCCAACGTGTGAGCAGCTCGGGAGTCGTGTTTCCGCAGAAACCGCCGATATCGGTTGCAGCAAAAGCCATTCCCGAAAGACCGAGGTTGCAGAGCTGTTCGATAGCCATCTGTAGGTTGTACCAGATACTTGTGTTGTCTCCCGTCCATACGAGAGCGTATTTCTGAGTACCCGAATAACAAGCACGGGTAAGAACGAAGGGACGCTTACCTGTCAGCTTTTTGACACCCTCATATGTAGCACGGCACATTTCGTGACCGTAAACATTGTGCATCTCTGCGTGGTTCGTAACTCTGCCCTCGTCTGTAAAAATAACGTCGGCAGGAAGCTCTCCCTCAAACGATGCAGGCTCGTTCATATCGTTCCAGATTCCGTCAGCACCTGCGTCGAGCAGTACCTTGTGGTTTTCTCCCCACCACTTTCTTACCTCGGGATTACCGAAGTCGGGGTATGCCGATTTTCCCGGCCATACCTTGTTGATGTAAACGTTTCCGCTAAAAGCGTCCTTTGCGAAATAACCCTTTTCAAGACCCTCGTTGTATACCGAATAATTTGTGTCGACCTTAACGCCGGGGTCAACTATCGTTACGGCACGGAAGCCCTTCTGCTTCATTTCCGCAAGGAATGCGGCAGGATCGGGGTGATGCTTGGGGTCGAACGTGAATACTCTGAACCCGTCCATATAGTCAATGTCATAGTGCAGAACGTCACAAGGAATGTCGTTCTTTCTCATTCCGTCTGCAACCTCACGGAAGTCGTCCTCGGTGATATATCCCCAGCGAGACTGATGATATCCCAGCGTCCAAAGCTGAGGAAGATTCATTCTTCCTGTCAGGTAGGTGTAGTTTTCAACTATCTTCGGCATATTTTCTCCGCCGATAAAATAGTAATCAAGGTTTCCGTCATTTACGCCGTATCTGTAATAATCAGCGTTTGCTGTCGCCATATCGAATGAGGAAAGGTATGTGTTATCAAAGAAAAGTCCGAAAACACAGTCGTTCTTCAGCGTAATGAAGAAAGGAAGCGATTTGTAAAGACGGCGAAACGTCTCAACGTGAGGAGACGCATTATCCGTGTTCCACATTTCGTAGTCGTAGCCACGCTTGTTGAGATAACCCGTCTTTTCGCCCAGACCGTAGAAGCACTCGTCTCCGTCGATCTGCTTAAAGACCTCTATCTTGTACTTCTTTCGAATATCTATCTTGTGTCCTTCGGCTTCTCTTGCGGCGATCTGTGCGGCATCGAGAGTGTTTTTTGAAGCCGAGTTTTCTGCTTTTCCACGATAATCACGGCAGAGCATCTTTCCGTCTCTGTCATAAAAATCGACCTTGTAGCCGTCATACACCTTCGCTTCGAGCTTGTCGGTCTTGATGCAGACTGCTCCGTCGCTCTCAGCAACCTCAAACCTCGCTCCGTTGTACTTGTCGCCCTCGATCGCTTTTGAACGGTGATCCTCAGACTCGTGAGGGGCAAAAACATTGATAATGTCTTCGGTGACGACAGTGATCTTTCCGACAATATTTTCGAATTCGATCGACACTTCGTTACCTACAGCTTTGTAGGACTTGATCTTTCCGTAATCAAACATACTTCAATCTCCATTTGATGTATAGTTTTTATTTATGTAATATTTTAACATCAAGTCTCCTAAAAGTCAACAATTACTTTGCTCTTTGAAGCTTTCGAATTTATTTTACGGTAAAGGAACAGAAAATTTAACAAAAAAGTGCAAATTTTTACATACTTAACATAGATTTAACATAACTGTTTTCTGCATTTAACGTAAATGTATTAAAATTCAAATCGGTAGTTTAAAATTTACATTGTCCAACTAAACTTGATAAGGTGGTAAAAATATGGAATTGACCGAAATCATCTCCTTGATAGGAGGTCTTACCTTCTTCTTGTACGGCATGAATATGCTGTCGGGCGGCCTCGAAAAAATGGCAGGTGGAAAGCTTGAAAAGATCCTGCGTAAAGTGACAAAGAATCCGTTGATGGGACTGGTATTCGGAGCAGGCATCACCGTGGCTCTGCAATCCTCGTCTGCTATAACCGTAATGCTCGTCGGTCTCGTAAACTCGGGCGTTATGCAGTTCTCACAGACACTCGGCGTGATCTTCGGTGCTAATATCGGAACGACTATAACCGCTTGGCTCACAGGTCTTATGGGTATCGACAGCGGAGACAATCCGATCATGCAGCTTCTTAAACCGCAGTATTTCTCGCTTTTGATAGCCTTTGTCGGAATCGTTTTCGTGATGATGTCCAAAAAGGACAAGAGAAAGAATATGGGAACCGTATTTGTCGGATTCGGTGTGCTTATGACGGGTATGGCGATGATGTCGGGTGCGATGAAGGGACTTCAGGGAAATCCCGAATTCTTGGAGCTGCTCGGAAAATTTGACCATCCTGTTATCGGTGTTCTTATCGGTCTTGTCGTTACCGCAGTTATCCAGAGCTCTGCGGCGTCGGTCGCTATGCTCCAGTCACTTGCGATGACAGGCGGTATCTCCTTCGGAATGGCTATCCCGATCGTTATGGGACAAAATATAGGTACTTGTGCCACCGCTCTTATTTCGTGTATCGGCACAAACTCTAAGGCTAAACGTGTTGCCGTTGTACATACCTTGGTGAATGTTATCGGTACTGTAATTTGTATGTCGGCATTCTTCGGACTCAATGCGATCTTTAATTGGGCTTTCGTCGATATGCCCGTTTCGACCCTCGATATCGCTACCTTCCATTCGATCTTCAATATTACCATCACGTTGATGCTCATCCCCTTCTCAAAGCTGCTCGTCAAGCTCACAGAGCTTCTCGTCAAGGACAAGAAGGAAAAAGGGGCAAAGAACGAAGCCCACGTCTTTATCGACGAACGTTTGCTCCGCTCCCCCTCTGTCGCTATCGCCGAGTGTAATAACGCTTCAAACAAAATGTGCGAATTGGCAACCGATACTATGTATCAAGCTATGGGGCTGTTCGAAAAGTTTGACAATAAAACCGCCGAGCAGATACTTACAGCGGAAGAGGATATCGACCGCTATGAAGACGAATTGAGTACATATCTCGTAAAGCTTTCATCTCTCTCCGTGTCGGATAACGATGCTCAAGTCATCTCAAAGATCCTTCACGCAGTCGGCGACTTCGAACGTCTCGGCGACCATGCCGTTAATATCGTTAAGGTCGCTCAAGAACTCGACAGTAAAGGCATTTTCTTTACCGAACAGGCTAAATCCGAGCTTCGTGTGCTTATGGCGGCTATCGATGAGATACTCGCAACTACCGAAAAAGCCTACGTCGAAAATAACCTCGAGCTCGCTAAAAAGGTCGAGCCTCTCGAACAGGTCATCGACTCGCTTACTTCTAAGATCAAGTCCAGCCATATCACCCGTCTCCAAAGCGGTACTTGCTCTATTGAAATGGGATTCATTCTTTCTGATGTTCTCACAAACCTCGAAAGAATCTCCGACCATTGCTCTAATATCGCCGTCGCTATCATCGAGGTGTCTCATAACTCCTTCGATACCCATAAATACCTCAGCGGAGTTAAAGTCGGTAACTCATCCTTCAATGAACTCTATGACCACTATAAAGTAAAATACCATTTCTAAAAAGCGCAAGAGATGCGTTAGAGATGCGTTAGAGATGCGTTTAGGAAAACTTTTTGCAAAAAGTTTTCCTAAGACCTTTCAAAAACTCTTGAATAATATTTTTTAACTAAAGGGGGAAGTTTTTCCCCCTTTTTTATATGTGTTGGAGGTTTATTTTTTTATCAACTTTCTTGATATACGTCAAGAAAGTTGCAAAGAAACGTACCAGAGGAGTTCCTCTGGACTCCCTCCTCCGAGCCACGCTTGGGAGGCGTGGCTCGGCAGGTGAGGTTTAAATGAAATGAGACGCCCGAGGGAGCATATATGCAACTCCCTCGGGCTGTTTGCATTTTGCCTGCTGGGGCAATGTTTATTCTAAACTTATTGTCTGTTTCGGGGACGAAAGATAAAGGGGAGTATGGTGATATCGTTTATATAGCTCTCTTTACTTCATTTACAGTAGATTTGAAGAACAACAGCAAAAGCCCATCATATTTGTCTTTTCCCATTTTGTTTGGCTAAACGGGTTTGGTAGAAAAATAGTTGAGGTTTTGCGGAAAGGGACACCCTTACATCATACGTAACCCTAAAGCCCCTTTTCCTTTCGTCCCCGATGCAAACTAACAAATTCAGTTACACTCCACCAAAGCAATAAAATACCGACAGCCTGTTGGGGTCGCATATATGCCCCAACAGGCGTCTCACTTAATATACATAAACTGTTCGAGCCGCACCTCTTAAGTGCGGCTCAGCGGAGGGAGTCCAGAGGAA
>JAFPCR010000094.1 GCA_017390195.1 Clostridia bacterium
GTGAGGCACTTACAAAAGCAGGCAGAACAGACCTCATAGGATATACACCCAACTGCCTCATCCGACCCACACAGTCTTCGGGATATTCCAAAAGACCCAACGATCAAAGAAAGAGCAAAAGCTCAAAGCTTTCAAAAAATCCGCCCAAAAAGGAAGCCCGTCAAACGTCGAGATCTCCAAAAGGCAAGAATGTAAGCTCCGGGGATCACGGAGCGTCGCCTAAGGGCAGACAAACCAAAAAGCAAAGAACACGCTGATATTTAGGGGCAAGTCAAATTCCTTTTGGCATTTGACTTGCCCGACGTTCTTTTTGCAAAGGGGCTGCGTTATTTACGCAGCCCCTTTTTTGTTATGACACAGCCATATCTCTTGATCGACTACACGTAAAATAGATGATCTGATAATACTTTGACAGTTCACGCAAAAGCCGTTCGGCACAAAGTATCTTCTTGTCATCGAGGTTTGAAAGTGGGTCGTCAAGCACAACAAAAGGTCTTTCGCCCTCGTAAAGTGCATCGAGCAGAGCAAACCTGAGGCATATATCGACCAGATCCTTATATCCTCGGCTGTAAAAGTCAAGCAGCTTTCTTTCTCCGCCCTCCTCAAAAGTAACCGAAAAATCAATATCAACAGTCGCCGACAAGCCGTCACCGACAAGCATACGCAGATATTTATCGAATCCACCCCTGACCCTTGCCAGATATTTTGAAGTCATCGATTCTTTAGCACGGGCAAGGTATTCTCTCGCTTTGCTCAACGTATCGAGACGTTCTTCAAGCTCAGACTTGCTTTCCTTCAGCAATCCAAGCTCCCTCTCTGAATCGGGACGTGATTCAACACTCCTACGCAAAGGCTCTGCATCCTTCTGTAAGAGCTGTATCTCACGCTCCGTGACCCTTAAGCTCTCTGTCAGTTGCTCTCGGCGAGCCTTCAACTCATCTGCATCTGCCTTTTCGACAGAAAGAAGTTCAACGACCTCTCCCTTTTCATCAAGCTTGAATCTGTTATCCTTGATAAACACATCAAGCTCGGACTTTTTCTTTTCGTGTTGAGAACGCCAATTACAGAGGTTCGTTATATTTTCTCTGACGGCTTGCAGAGCATCTTCAATAGACGGCAGGGGGTGTTCATAATACCTTGAAAGAAACGCTTCGATCTCTGTTTGTAGCTTCTGCTGTTCTGCTTTCAAATACTCAAGCCTCTGCCGTTCCTCCAAGACCTCTTTGCAACGAATCTCAACATCTGCCTTTAATGACATATATCTGCCGAAGTCTTTTTTCGCCACTGAGATCATGTCGGTCAAAACAGCCGTTTCTTCGTACGTGTCGGACTCTTTTAATATCTTTTGCTTGTAGACATCATACAGCTCTCCCAAAGCATTGCGTATCTCTGCCTCTTTTTCACACAAAGCTCGGTTTGCACGGCTCATATTTTCCTCACGTGCCTTGCGTGAAGCAAGCAGCCTGCGGTAATCCGAGATATCCCTTTCGATCAGGGACAGGATCTGACCGTCGCCGTCCGAGTCATATCCGCAGGACTTTGCAAATTCAACAATTCTGCGGGAATATTCGCTATACTCTCTTTTCCTCGACTCGATATCGTTTTTGGCAAGGAGCATCGTTCTGTACTGCTCTGCCATTAAGCTTAACTGCGTAAGCATACCGAATCTGTTAGATTTGTCGAGCATTCCGTATTTTTCCAAAAACTCATCAACCGTTGAAAAAGCATCGGAATCTGTTTCGGAAATTTCTGACCTGTCCGCCAAAACAAAGAAAGATGCTACGAGCAAACCGACTCCGACAACGCCAACCACTATTCCCACGATCAGCATAATCGAGATCGCCAATATCCCGAGTGCTATCCCGACACCTGCCGCCAACATCAAGATAAGCGAAGCGACACGCATTATCGGTCTTGTTTTGCTCTTTGATCTCGTCTCGCCGTCTTTTCTTCCGACCCCCGATCCAACAAGCCCTATCATTTCCAAAAGAGTTTGCTGTGACGGTATCTCATTGCCGAAACGTCTCCTGTGATCCTCAAAGCCTTCAGGTTCGGAATATTGTCTTATCTTTTCGGCACAGACCCGCATCTTTTCATTTACCGATCTTATGTCCGACATTTCCTGCTCTGTCGGCAAAAGCTCCGAAAAATGCCCCTCAAGCTCTGCGGCACGTTGCTCGGACACAGGCATTTGGATATTCTTCACTGCCTCGGCTTCTGCATGGAGCTTTAAATACTCTCTGCCCAACCGCTCAGCTCTGTCAAGATCAGGCTCTCTTCCATCAAACGAGCCTGCAAGCTCTCCGTATTCATCAGCCGATACTTTGATCTTCTCCTGCCTGTCGGCAAGCTCCTTGACCTTGTGAGCATACTCCTTTTCGTATTGGAGCTTTTGAATGTTCTTCTTTTCGATGTCCTTTACGTCTTTCTCTTCTGCCGGAAATTCACCGAAAAATTTCTCTGTTTTTTCTATATCAGTCTCAATATCCTCAACCGTTTTCTTTCGGTTAAGATAGTCACTGTATCTCGCCTCAAGGGTCTGAGCTTCAGCGGCATCGAATATCTGCTTTTCGATATCCTGTAGGTCTTTTTCGTACCGATCCTTATCGCCTGCAAATCTTTCGATCGAGCTTTCAAGCTCCAAAAGCTTTCTCTTAGCCTCATCGGACTCATCAAGCTCTTTACGCACCTCATCTATTTTGGCGATGATCTCATAGATCTTTCCTGCTTTGCCCCTGTTTCTCAAATATTTCTTTTCGGCTTCGCCTAATACCGAATCGGCATCCTTCCAGTCGCTCATATCCGCTTCAAATCCGTTTGAATTTGTCAGCTTGGCCCGAACCGAGTCATTGTCCATCTGCTCCTTAAATTCCTTCTGCGGAACAAAGGTAGTACGCTCATATCCGTCGGCATCTATGCCAAAAAGTCCGTCTCCGAGTGATGCAGAAAAGTCTCTGCTTTCCTTTCCGCTCCCGACATCTGTCAGCAAAAATGTATCGTCCTTGGGTGTCTTTCCAAAGAATCTTTCCACACGGTAGACCTTGCCACTTGCCTCAAAGACACAGTATCCCCCGAACCTCCCACCGTTCCAAGGCATATATTTCTTGCGATCGCTTTCACCAATGCTTTTCTTGCCGTTGCTCGGCAGACCGTAAAGCATGGCCTTGATGAATGCCGCAAGCGTGCTTTTGCCCCAGCCGTTGTCGGCAACTATAACATCAAGCCCATCCGAAAAAGAGTGCGAATAGCGTTGTAGCTTGCCGAAATTTTCAACATAACATTCTATCAGTTTCATGTGGGTATATCCTCCCCGTTCAACGCCAACAGTCCGCACATTATGACTTGTTCCTTTTTATTTCTGTCCATATCCGACTCAAGCACGCTTCTTATAAATTCGCCCTTGAGCGATATATCGTTTTTGTAGTCGTCTATATTTATCTTTAATCTCGACTCGTCACGTACACGTCCAAAGAAAAAGTCCGAAAGTAATTTACTTTTCAGAGCGTCAAGGCTCTTGTAGGTATCAACGGTATAGCTTCCCGTCAGCACCAGCGACACCATGCAACCTGTCGGTATTCCGTCAAGTGCCTGCTCACATGCACGCTCGATCTCTCTTTCCGATAAAAGTCCGCTGATATCTACCTTAACTTCCTCGAGCCGTCTTATGCTCATTTTCTCAAAGCTGTAATCTATCTTACCCGAACAAGTCTCGACGGTCACGCAACCCTTTTCCCCGCACTCGTCAAAGCCTCTGCCCTCAAGGCAACCGCAATAGCACCATGCTCCGTCCTCTGCTCCCGTCTCGGACGAAATATTTCCGCAAGAAAAAGAATGTATATGCCCTAAAGCAAGGTAATCTATATTTTTGCCGACAAGCTTTTTCAGATCAATGATATACTCGCCGTCAGCCTTTTTATCGGTCGAAAACTCACCGTGGAGCATAACGATATTTGTTACGTCAGCATCAAGCTCAAGCGATGCGTATTTCTCCTCGCTCAAGCCCTCTGTTCCGCATATGACGGTATCTCCGTAATGATAATACGTCCACTCGGTCGTTGAGAAAAGCTTCAAATTGCTCGGCCGTTTCTTCGCATACGCCTGCTCGAAAACGTCTTCTCCGTCCTCTTCCTTGTGTTTCTCGTCATGGTTTCCACGCAGATACAGAAAATCCACATCCGAATGCTCATCTATAACGTCTATTATATAGTCAGCCGTGCTTTGCAAAACGTTCTCGGAGTCAAACAGGTCTCCGCATATCATGACCGCTTCAGCTCCGATCTCCTCTGCCCTTTTCGCCAAATTCGAAAAGGCATCTCTCAACTCCCTGCGGCGAATCCTCGCTTTTTCGGCGTTAAGATTTGTTTTTAAGCTCGAATCAAGATGCAGGTCGGAACAATGCAATATCTTCACAAGCCAACCCTCCGTTTTCTTTAAAAATTTTGTTATAATTTAATTATACCAAAGGTATGAAAAAAGTCAATACAGTGCATAGTGTGTTTGATTCTGAGTTTTTGATAGAAAAACCTTAATTTTATGTATTGATAAAGTCAAAACACGAATTAAAGGGGGAAAAACTTCCCCCTTTAATTAAAAATATTTGCCAAGAATTTTTGAAAGGTCTTAGGAAAACTTTTTGACAAAAAGTTTTCCTAACGCATCCTATCGCATCTCCTCGCAGCCCTTATGCTAACTCGAAGTACGGGAGAGTATTGATGGGTGCGGGGACTGTTACGGTGGTATTACCGTCGTAGACTGTTCCGTCGCAGTATTTCCATTTTCCTGTGGGGAGTGTAACTGTTCTTGTAGTTGCACCCTTTTCGATAACGGGGGCGACGAGGACTCTATCGCCGAGCATAAACTGATCGGTGATACCCGCCATTCCCTGATGCGGGAAGGAATACTCCATATATCTTACGATAGGCTCGCCTGTTTTTGCGGCGTGTTTTACAAGCTCAAGGATCTCACCCGAGAACCTTTCATGGAGCTTACCTGCTTCGATGCAATACTGTGCATTTTCAGCGGACAGAATTCTCCAAGGAGCAGCAGAATACTGCATCATCGGGAGAAGAGCTGAGCACTGTGCGTATCTTACGAACAGCTCCTCGTCGAGGTTAAGCGATCCGGGCAAGAATTCGGTATATGCTCCTCCGCCTATCATATCGGGGCAAGAGAAGGCATATCCGAGGATTCCCTGAGAGAGAGAATCGGGAATAAGGGGAACTACACCCTCGGGCCAGTTGTGCAATTTGTCGTGCAGACGCTGAACGAGAGGAAGTCCTGCCGCCTTAAAGCAAGCACGGAACTCGTTGAATCTATATTTAAGACCAAGCTTTGCCCAAAGCTCTGTTTGAGTGTGAGCCGAAACGTTTCCGAAGGTCTTATCATCGTCTCTGTAATACTGTGCATCACCCGCATCGAGCTTGACACCGTCAATACCGTACTCATTTATGAGACGGTCGATCTTTTCGCAGAACCATTTCTCGGCATCGGGATTGCTGAGGTCGAGTATAGCAGAATATCCGTTCCACCACTCTCTTATGACAACTCTTCCGTCTTTGTCACGAACGAGGAGTCCCTTGGCACGTGTCTCACGGAACTCTGCACTGTCGGGCGAGATAAAGGGGCAGACCCAAAGCATCACGCTAAAGCCCATCGAGTGAAGCTCGTCACACATTGCACGGGGATCGGGGAAAGCCTCTTTGCGGAATTCCCAACAGCCATAGTAACGGTTCCAGTTGTCATCGATCATAATGATGCCCGCAGGCAGACCGTTGTCGAGGATATCATGTGCATATTTGAGGATATCCTTCTGATTTTGATCATATATAAGCTCGATCCATGTGTTGTACTGCGGCTTTATTATAAAGTCCTCGGGGGGATATTCGCCGTTTGCGGGAAAATGCTTTGCCGAAGCTGCAAGAAATGCCTCTCGCAAGGATGAAAATCCCTCACAGTATTCTATATCCTCTTTGCCCTCAATTTCAAGAACACCGTCTTTTACAGTAACCTTAAACGGCTCTTCGCTCCATATGTATTTTCCGTCGCTCGACAGCATAAGCGGTGCTTCCTGATTTGCTGTGAAGTTCCAACGGAAGTCATGGGAATAATCGCTGTTCTTTGAGAGGGGATACTGACGTCCGTGACGTGCACAAAGTCCGTACCAATATTCGCCGTCTCCGATCTCGAACTTAAAATTACGGGAGGTTTCAATCTTCATTTTATAATTACCATGCCTTTCTTATTGATGCAAATTTTTTAAAATAACGATTTTGTCATCTCAAATAACATTTTAATCAATTGTAACATAACGGCATTTCAAAATCAATAGTTTTTAAAAATTGAGGGTGGAATATTTCGTTTTCTATTGCACACAATTTCTTTTTATGGTATACTTACAGATAAATGAACAGTTAATACACCAATATATTTTTTACGGGGTAAAACAAAATGGACTTTAAAAAAATCATTTCTCAAATGACTCTTGAAGAAAAAGTCAGCCATCTTATGCAGGTGGGTGCAAGATTCTTTAAAAAAGATGCAGGCTCTCTCAACACAGGTCCTCTTGAAGAGCTGAAGATCTCTCCCGAAAACATTAAAGCGGCTGGAACAACTCTGTCTTGTGCCAATTCAGAGGGTATGATCGCCATTCAGAAAACTCACCTCGAGGAAGACAGAAATAAGCTCCCCATGCTCTTTATGCAGGATGTTATACACGGTTACAGAACTATATTCCCGATACCGCTCGGTCTCGGCTGCTCGTTTGACAGTGAGCTTGTTCGTGAATGTGCAAAAATGTCGGCAAAGGAAGCCGCTGTTGCAGGTGTCAACGTAACCTTTTCACCTATGGTCGACCTTGTTCGTGACGCACGTTGGGGACGTGTTATGGAGTCAACGGGTGAAGACCCTTATCTTAACTCCGAGCTTGCACGTGCATTTGTTCAGGGATATCAGGGCGACGACCTCAAGGGTGATTATAACATAGCCGCATGCGTTAAGCATTTCGCCGCTTACGGTGCTCCCGAGGCAGGACGTGACTACAATACCGTCGATATGACAGAAAGAACTCTGCGTGAATATTACCTCCCCGGATATCATGCTGCAATAGAAGCAGGATGCAAGATGGTAATGCCTGCGTTCAACACAATAAACAGTGTTCCCTGCACAGGGAACAAGTGGCTTCTCGACGATGTCCTGAGAAAAGAATGGGGCTTTGACGGCGTTGTCATCAGTGACTACGACGCTTGGTTCGAAATGGTCGCTCATGGCTTCTGCTCGGGCGAAAAGGATGCCGCTGAAAAGGCATTCAACGCAGGCTGTGAGATCGAAATGATGTCTCCTTGCGGAGTTCACTACCTTGCAGAGCTTATCGCAGAGGGCAAGGTAAGTGAAGAAAAGCTCGACCTCGCAGTTGAAAGAGTTCTTCGACTCAAGGATGAACTCGGAATGTTCGAAAATCCCTACAAGGTCGCAGACCCCGTAAACGAAGAAAAGGTCGCTCTCACGGCGGAGCATCGTGCTATCGCACGCAAGGCGGCTGAAGAATCCTCGGTACTTCTCAAAAACAACGGAGTCCTTCCTTTAAAGAAAGACCTCAAAAAGCTCGCCGTTATCGGTCCTTTCTCAGATACAGGAAACGTTATCGGAAACTGGAGCTGTATGGGGCGTGACGAGGAAGCAACTACATTCCTCGCAGGTCTTCGTGCATACCTCCCCAATACCGAAGTTGCATATGCAAAGGGTTGCGGTCACGCTATATTTGAAAACGATGAGTCGGGACTCGATGAAGCAGTAGAGCTTGCAAAGAACTCTGATGCAGTTGTACTCTGTATCGGTGAGTTTAAATTTTACAGTGGCGAGGGCAACAGCCGTGCAGACCTCTCTGTTCCCGCAATTCAGATGGAGCTTGCTCGCCGTGTTATCAAAGCAAACCCCAATACCGCAGTTATCCTCATAACAGGCAGACCTCTTGCGATCGTTGAGCTTAACAATATCGCTCCTGCGATCCTCAATATGTGGCAGCCCGGAACAGAGGCAGGAACTGCGGCAGCACGCCTGCTCTTCGGCGACGCTAACCCCTGCGGAAAGCTGTCTATGACATTCCCCTATGCCGTAGGTCAAGTGCCGATCTACTACAACCACTACAACACAGGAAGACCGAAGCCCAACGACGAGGGCGAGCATTATTACTGCTCTCGTTATGTTGACTGCCCCAACGCTCCTCTCTATGCGTTCGGATACGGTCTCTCTTACACGACCTTTGAATACAGCGACTTCAAGCTCTCCTCAGACACCTTGACCGCCGACAGCAAGATAACCGCCTCGGTAAAGGTCAAAAACACGGGAGCTGTGGCAGGTAAAGAAACCGTTCAGTTCTATATACGTGATCTGGTCGGCTCATGCGTAAGACCCGTTATGGAGCTTAAAGGCTTTGAAAAGATAGAGCTTGCCGCAGGTGAAGAAAAGACCGTTGAATTTACAATTGACGAGCCTATGCTCCGTTTCTGGAATGCCGAGATAGAATTCAAGTCCGAAGCAGGAGATTTTGAGGCTATGGTCGGAACAAGCAGTGATAAGGTAACGAAGCTTACATTTAAGCTTGTTTGATTTTGGGATAATAAATAAAAATTTAAGGCTGATTCACATTAAATGAATCAGCCTTTATTTTATTTAAGAAATCCATTGATGATCTCCTCTTCGGCTTCCTTTTCGGTAAGTCCGAGTGTCATGAGCTTTATCAACTGCTCGCCTGCTATCTTTCCGATCGCCGCCTCGTGAATAAGAGAGGCATCGACGTGGTTTGCCGATATCTCGGGGATCGCACTGACCGAGGCATTGTCCATAATGATCGCATCACATTCGGTGTGTCCCGAGCAACGGTTGTTTCCTCTGACGTTCGAGCAATACAGCTGCTTTGAATCGTCCTTTGCGACTGAACGTGAAACAACGTGCGTGCCACAGTCAACTCCGTCAAGGTCTACCTCAAAATGAGTCTCGGCAAACTGAGTGCCGTGCGTCATTATCTTTTCGTGAATGATAAGCGTTGCTCTGTCGGCAAGTCTGGCAGTCGTGGTGCGGTTCGTCGAGTCAACACCCTTGATCTGAGCAGTCTCCATCTCCATGTATCCACCCTCCTCGATGTTAACAACGGTGGTGGGGTTCATAATATTCTTGCCGTTTCCGTCTCCGTCGCCGTAGTGCTTTTCGATATACTTAACACGTGCATTCTTTCCAACATAGAAAGCATGGATACCGCTATGCTCACTTTCCTGTGAGCCACTGTTGTGGATTCCGCAACCTGCGACGATGGTAATGTCAGCTCCCTCTCCAATATGAAAATCGTTGTAGACCAACTCACGCAGTCCTGTCTGAGAAAGCAAAACGGGGATATGAACGCTCTCGTTCTTCGTTCCTGCTTCAATATATATATCGATTCCGGGCTTGTCGGACTTTTTCTCGATCTTGATATGCTCCGACGAGTTCTTGCCGAATAACTGTCCGTTTATACGCAGAGAATATGCCCCCTGAGGAACTTCATGTATATCTGCTACCTGTTCGAGCAGACTACGCTGTATTTTATCAAGCTCAGCCATCAGTTCTCACCTCCGTTTGTAAAACGGCACCCTGCTTTTACATCAAGCAGCTCGGGCAAGATCTTGTTCTTCGCTCCGATGTCGGCTATCCTTCCATCTGCAATTACAACGATCTTGTCTGCAATATTCAAAATTCTCTCCTGATGCGAGATAATAATGATACTGCCGTTTGTGCGGTTATACATACTTTCAAAAACACTTATGATATTGTTAAAGCTCCAAAGGTCGATACCTGCCTCGGGCTCGTCGAAAACAGACAGCTTCGTTCCTCTCGCATTTATCATAGCGATCTCGATACGCTTCAGCTCTCCACCCGAAAGTGACGCATTGACCTCTCGGTTAATGTATTCCTTTGCACAAAGTCCTACCTCGGACAGATATGTGCAAGCCTCGGAAACAGATATCTTACTTCCTGCGGCTATCGATATCAGATCCTTTACAGTGATACCCTTAAAACGTACAGGCTGTTGGAACGCAAAGCTGATCCCCGCCTTTGCACGTTCTGTTATAGAATAATCGGTAATGTCAACACCGTCAAAATAGATCTTACCCGATGTCGGTTTGATAATACCTGCAATTACCTTTGCAAGCGTTGATTTTCCGCTTCCGTTAGGCCCTGTGATGGCGACAAAGCGTTCATCGACCGTCAGGCTTATATCCTTCAGTATATGCGTGTTCGCATCAACTGAGTATGATATGTTTTTCAATTCCAGCATACTGCGATTTTCCTTTCTCTTACGTGAAAGTTTTCTGTGAAATATTATTATAATACCCACATAGCCGCAAACAAACTACCTCTATATCAGTTTTCTTTTTTGTGCGGCACGGCAATTTGCTGAAGCAAATTGCTAAACTACATTGTACCATAAATATCTCGCTTTTTCAACAATATAATCAAATATTTTTAATTCAAAGGGGTTGAAATAAAAGAAAGGGTGAGTCAAATGCAGAAATGCATTTGACTCACCCCATTTTTTGTTCGAGATCGTATGAAATAAACACACATACGAAGATTCGCTTTGCTTTTTGAATATCAGCCTACGATACCTGAACGCTCGATTCCCTGTACCAAGAACTTCTGACAGAACAGGTAGAGGACGATCAGCGGAGCGATTATCATCAAGCCTGCTGTGTTTCTGATAGCAGAATAGTAAATGTTCTGTCCTGCGTACGATGTTTTCAGCGACGGAGGAATATTTACTATACTTGTCATAACAGTAGGTCCGCTATCAGTAAAGAATGTGCTTACGTAGAAGTTGTCCGTCCACTGCCAGCAGAATGCGAACAGGAATACGGTGATCATCATGGGTATAGACAGAGGCAATATGATGCTGATAAATGTTTTCAGCGTGCCCGAACCGTCGATATACGCCGATTCTTCAAGCTCGTCGGGAACTCCGTTGAAGAACTGTCTGAGCAAGAATATGTACAGACCGTTCTTGAACGCCAATCCGGAGATAGAGAGGATGATCAAAGGCCAGAATGTATTAAGCAGGTTAAAGCTTCCGCCCTCGATCGGCAGAATATGAATGCTCTGAAGTATTCCGTCGATCCATCCTATTCCGGTGTGAGCATTTCCGCTCAGGAACGAGAAGATGCCAAACAAGTCGAATTGGCTGAACAAACGGAACATCGCAAACTGCAAGGTTCTGTGAGGAACGATAAGCGAGAATATAACCGCCAAAAATACAATTTTTCTTCCCTTGAACTTAAACTTAGCAAGACCGTATCCAACCATACAGCATACGAACGTTTGGATAAGTGCCGTAGATGCCGAAAGCATAAATGTATTTATAAATGCTTCGACGTAATTAAGTTCATTGAAAATGGCTATATAGGTATCGAATGTGAAGTTTCTCGGTATAAGTCTTACCGTCGCATCGACGAAATCCTCGGGGCTCATAAACGAACCTGCGATCTTCGTAATAAACGGATACAGAACTATATACGCAATACCGATCAAAAGGATCAATCTGAATAGATACCAAACGACCTTTTTCACAAAGAATAATGAAAGGAACTTCGTTTTAAGTCTTTCTTTAAGCGGAGATCTTTCAAAATCTACCCTGATCTTGTTTTTTGACTCTTTCTTAATTGTGGGAGTAGAATTTATTTCTTGATTATTCATTATATCCGCCCCCTTAATCTCTCTTTTGGTAGAATACGAATGCCGAGAAGATGCCGGCAACCGCACCAACGATCAGGATTACAACAAGGAAGTAGAACCACGCCATTGCTGTACTGAGTGCCTGACCCGTCTTGTATGCACCGTCTATATAACTCATTACGACGTTTGACGACGACGTGAACGAGTCAATGATGGTATAAACGGCGTTAACCAAGATCATAGGGCTTATCATCGGGAATGTTATCTTCCAGAAGGTCTCCCATGCAGTCGCACCGTCTATCTGACAGGATTCGTATATCGCAGGAGAGATAGACTGAAGACCGCTGAGGAATATAAGCATCTGTACACCTGACTTGTTAACGATATCAAAGATATTGTTAACGATGTCAGTTACGATCTCGGCAAGTCCGCTTCCGAACTGCATACTCTCAAACAGTTTTTGAATATCGATCGACGAAACTATCTGGTCGGCAGTTGACTGTTCAGCACCGCTGTTGATACCGCCCTCCATACTGCTAGTAACGATATTTGCTGCGTCGATAGCTTCTATCAGACCTGTCGAAAGAACGACAGGTATGAAGAAGATTGCACGGAATGCTGCTCTGCCCACCATCTTCTGGTTAAGCAATACAGCCATAAATAATGCGAATATCAGAATTGCGGGAATCTCAAAAACCAAGTTTTGAATTCCTGATACCAGAGTCTGTACAAAGGACGCATCCTTAAACAGTGCCTCTCCATAGTTTTCAAATCCGACAAATGTTATATCCGTTCCTCCACCGACAACAGTTGTGATCTTTGAAAAGCTCAACTGTATCGAGGAAATGATGATCGGCAAGTAAATGCAAACAAAGCCGACTACGAACGGAAGTACAAAGAACCAACCTGAACGGGCCTTACGTCTGTCAAGAGAGGCGATCTTTCTTTTCTTTGTCTTGCGTTTCTTTACGCTATTGCCAACAGCAACTTCATTGCTTGTCATAATTACCTCTCCCTTCATCTGTAAATTTCAACATAACCGTATGCGGGGATCGTGTAAGTAGCACCGCTTACATCATCCTGTACAACTACGGAATAGCTGTTATAGTTGAGAATAAATGACTTATAATCAACATACCTACCGTTGTTGTCCTTGTCACCGTAAGTAACCATTGCGATGGTGTTTTCGGATGCCTCGTACTTATCACTTGATGTGATCTCCGTGACATTGGTTGCGTTGATAATGCCTTTTTCTTCAAGTATCATTCTTCCGAGGATCTTGAAGTTATCACTGTATTTTTGGTTCAGAGACTCAATATTCTCAATAGCTGCAACAACCTCGTCAGAGTAGTTGTTTCTTATGCTTACGATACTGTTGAACTCGGTAATGTAAGCATTAGCGGCAGCGATCAGCTGCTTATCTGTCATGCTATCGGAATTTTTGGAAATGCTCTTTCCGAACTCTACGAGTGCGGTATTATAGTTGGTCTTTGCGAGCAGTATATCTGCTACCTGAGCTTTGATCTCATCAGAATAAGTGTCAGCCTCTGCGGTTGCGAGCATAACATTTCTTATATACTGATTTGCAAAGTACACTGCATCTTTCTCATAAGCGGCATATACCGAATCGATCTCTGCGGTAACATCCTTGATGTATCCTTCAATTTCGTCGCCGTCAGGAATTCTTTCGCCCGAAAGGAACTTGTGAGAGGTGATGATCTTCGTCTGTACGTCGGACATAACATCGTTGAGCTGAGTATATCTTTCGATAACCTCATCCTTCCAAATGTCATATCTTACCGAGTAGTACTTGCTGAGCATCTCATCTTCCTTGAGTGCGGTTGTGTTCTTATAAGAAAGGATGAAGTAGAGCGAAGCTCCGTTTTCGATCGCTTTCAGAATAGCGTAATCGATATCGCCTTCCATATTGAGTGCGTCTCCGGCAAACTGAACGTAGCCGTGAAGAACAGTACCCATAAACGGAACTGCATAACTTGACTGAATGTAACGGCTGGAGTCGAGCGATGCACCGAGAATATGGTCGATATACTTCCATGCGTATGCGTTTGCACCCTCTGTCATTACGCTGTCGTAATTATCATCGAAATACTTGAACGCATTTGACGCAAAGCCCTTATTGTCCTCACGGTTGTAAGGATCTCCTTCGTCAAAGTCGGAGTTAAGCTCGGTTCCAAGAGTGGAAACCGAAATATTCATCTTGTAATCGTTGTTCTTGAAGTAAGAAGAATAGTTTTCTGTCAGTTTTTCGTAGAACTTGCTGTAATACGCAGGAGACAGTCCCATCTGATAGTAACTGATATAAGCCTGTTTTGTCGCACTGTATACTCTCTTACCTGTATAACGGTCGTCGATCGAGCGTATTATGTCGGTTGAGAAATCAAGTCCGTCAAAGAACTTATCTTCAATTACGTAAGAGAAATCAAAATCGGGATAGATTCCAATGTTGCTGTCTTTATTTCCGTTTACACCGTTGGCATATTCAAGAAGCTGTTTGAAGCCTTCCGAGCCTCCGACAGCACCCTCCCAGTTGAGGTTGTACGGAACGGTCGCATACATACCACCGTTTGCATAACCTGTCATCTTGAAGTTGATGTTCTTTATGCCCGATTCCGACAGTTCTTTATACATTGTTTTTATGTCATCAAACGATGTCATAGCGGTCATAACATTGACAGGAACAGACAGTATCTTCTGTACTGTTGAAATTGCTCCGAATGTCTCGATGTAAAGAGGAATATCCTTTGTAACATCGGCATCGGTCAATCTTGTCAGGACACCGTTGCTTTCGAGATAGTCGGAATAAGCATGTGCCATACCGATCCATGAACACTCATAGTATTTGTTGATGCCCTTTTCGGCAGCGATCTCATCATCTGTGAGCATTATGTAATTGATACGGTAGTTACCTACATACTTTCTTGACGAAACGACTGTCCACTCTGTACTGTCACCGACCGAGATAGCGTCGGATACGTTGTATGTATCCTTAGGTCTGGGGGTAACTTCAAGCTGGAGCGAGGTATAATCCGAAAGTCCTGTATTACAGGTATTGTAGAGCTTGGTAAGTGCGTCACCTTCGGTGATGACTGCAAGGAAACCTCTGTCCTGCTCACACTTTGTTATTGTAGCAGTGGGATAAAGCTCCTTGAGTGCCTCTAAAACACTGTCAACATCAGTATGACTGTAGTCTCTTGTCTCACCGTCTTTGAGCTTATTAAAATATCCCAACTCGGAGAGAGCCTGTGCCATAGTCTTGTATGTTACTTCGGTCTCGGCACCTGTTTCTGTTTCTGTTTCGCCTGTTTCAGTTTCAGTTTCTGTTGTTCCCGAAGTTTCAGTGCTTACTACAGGAGTTTCGATCTTGAAATAGACCGACTTCTCTGCTGAGCCGTATACGGGATATCTGATCGCTTCTTCATATTTAGAAGTGATCGTCTGATATGCGTAGTCCTCACCGTAAAGCTTTGAGCTTATCTCGGTAGAACCGTTTGCAAGCATATCTTCGTAGTCGATGATCGTACCTGCACCGTCAGGATAGAAGTTGTAACCGTCATTGTATACATATCCTGCTCCCATGTAAGGAAGGATCCTGATCGACTCAAGCTGATAGATCGACTCGTTAAATCTGATGCTGTTTGCGGGAAGTCTTACAGAAAGACCGTTCTGGCCGATCGTATACTCAAGTGCCATCTTAAAGATAGGCGGGTTTGTGTCCTGAGATACATATTCGGTCAAGCTGTGGTCATATTCGAGGTCATTATATGTGTACTCTGTGTGTGTCTTTATAATCTCCTCGATCTTGTTCAATTCCTTATCGACCGTCTGTGTGTCGAACACATATACTGCCATCTTCTTTGTAGCTGTAATGGGATATTCCTTGTACATCTGAGAAAGCTGTGCGCTCGTTACATTAGGGTCGTTGGGGTCGTAGAGGGTGTATGATGCACCCGCCTGCACTATCTTAAGATAGTTGAGTAGCGAGATCTCACCGTTTTTGTATGCTTCCTCAATAGGAGCAAGGATCAATTCCTCAAAACGGCTCTTTTCGATCATACGGGGAACAAGCATTTTGGACTGGTCTTTACCTATCGTGTATTCAACACATATTCCGGTCTTTATCTTTCTGACCGAGATCTGTCCCCTGCTTGCTGCCTGATCATAGCTGTAAAATGTTTTTCTTTCGTTGTTACGGGAAAAGTTTACTATGATCTGCGAAAGAGCTTCTGCCTTTCCCGAACCCGCTTTGGTAGAACCGTTAGTCGATCCTATATCATAAGGGTTGGTAAAAAGTATCTGTCCTGTGCGAACATCTTCAGTCGCAACTTCGCCCGTGTAAGGATTTACGTAAAGTCGGTAAGTATCATCGTCATTGGAATATGCCAATGTCATACTTGCCAGTTTTTCTTGAGGTGTACTGTACACCTTTGTCATATAGTTTGTATTTTTTTGTTCTTCTGTCGCTTCAACTGTCATGGACTGCGATGCCGATATCTGAATGGCCGGCATACTTGCCAAAACTCCGATCACCGTTGCGACGGTCAGGACAAATGATATTATTCTTTTTGATATTTTCATAATATATCTCCTCCTGACTGTTTACATTCGGTATTGAATTTCGGTAATTATGTTTGTTACAAAGCTTACGAGCTTGCTCAACAATGTCGTAAACAGAACTCCGATAAACATTATGCAGATCATAACAAGAAGTGTTCCGAGGATAGTCAAGATATTCTTTCCCATCGGATAATCGTGTGTGACCATCGTACCGAAGAAGATGAGCATACCGAACCAAAGATACGAGATCGTAAGTACAAGATTGAGAATATCCATCTCATTTACTGTTACAAAGTTCGTAAGCATGGTCACTATGATCATTATGATCGGTATCGGAACGAGAGAATACGATGTTGCAATGAATATGTCCTTGAAGCTTCCTTCACCGTCAAAGAGTGTTGTCAAACACCAGTTTGCAACGACAAACATGAAGAAAGGCAACAGGATAGACACTGCCTGACCGAAAATGGTCGAGTATTCACCCATAGGATTAAAGAGGTATCCTCTTCCGACAGACTGATAGAAGAACGCAATGATCGTAAGAGCTATAAATACCAGTGATGCTCTTATAGAGCCACGTTTTTCATGCTTCAGATCCCAGAATCCGTCGAACGGGTGGAAGATCAAGTGGAAAGCGAAAAGCAGCTCTTCTTTGAATGTCTTCTTGCCTGCTCTGTGAGCGGCAGCGGTGTTCACCTTCTTTGCGTACTTCATAAAGAATCCCCACAAAACGACGAACGCCACAACTACTATCGGGATAACTATGATGTATGTCGCCATCCATTCTTTTCTTATCTGCTGATAAGATACAGAATAGTTCGAGGAATCGTAAGCCGCCATATAGTAAGCAAGTGAATCCTCATATTCGCCCTGTCTGTACAGTGCCTGACCTATACCGATATAGGCAGTATCAAAGTTAGAGTTTTTCTTCAGTATTTCGGTCCAGTACATCAATGACTGGTCAAACTGACGGTTGTTCTGTGCTTCGATTGCGTCTATGAGAAGATCACCGTATGCTGTTCTTCTCAAAACAGTGATATTTGCGTTTTGGAAGTCAAGCAAAATAATGTTGCTTCCCTGATATGCGATAGCCTTTATCTTTGCGAGGTTACCTGACTGAGTACCCGACTGAGCTCCCTTGTCACCGAAGGCGAACAAAAGGTTTCCGTCGAAATCGTATGTAAAGACCTTACTTCTTTCATCGTCTATGATAGACCATGTTTTAGCAGGACCTACTGCACAGTCGATAATGTTCGAGATGCCTCCCGCAACGCCGGTACGTCCTTCTGATTCCTCTTTTTCCTTGTCGGATACAACGTCGATCTCACCTGACGGCGGCCAAAAGCCGTTACGTCTCATGATCTCTTCGCCCGAAGCGTTGAGAAGCTTTACAGGTGCATAGTCTCCCGACTTTGATTTGCCTTCGATAGCAGCAAGCATCGAAGATTTATCATCGGTAGTAGGAGATACGGTAACATATATAAAGCCGTCATCTGTTATGGTAACGTTATTAAGCTCGGTAGGAACGTAAGATGCCGAAGCCTCTTCTCTCTGCTCCTTTGACTGGAATCTACGCCAGAAAGCAGACCAAACATCGATCGATACCGTTCTTGCACCGATAAACTTAATAAATTCTCCTTCAGAGGTCAAGAACATAAGACCCTGGTTTACACCGGCAATTACGAAAAGTCTGCCGTATTGGTCAACTGCGATCGCAGTGGGCTTGTAGGTCTGACCCTCTTCAAAGAGTTCGCTTGAAGGAGCTTCAATTATCTGTTTAAAGCTTCCGTCAAGGTTGAATTTTACGATTCTCTGATTACCCGTATCGCAAACATAGATGGTGTCTGCTGTTACAAAAACGCCCTGCGGTCCCGAAAGCCTATCGGGGTTTCCCCACTTGTTTACAAATGTATCGAGAATAAATTTTACCTTATAGTGTCTGTCGAGACATACTATCCTGTTATTTCCGCTGTCTGCTATATAAATACAGCCGTCTTTGCCGACAACAAGGTCGGTAGGGTCCTTGAGAGGAGTCTCAAGTCCCATATCCGCACTCGTTACGGTTCCCGTTCCTTCAGGAGTGTAGGCATCGGGAGAATATAGCGGAGTTTTGTCAACAGAGTATGTATAGGTCTGATAAGGTGACGAAGCACCTACGGGTACAGAAACTATCATAATAATCGCAAAAACTAACGCTATAATCGCCGTTATTTTTTTCATTGACGTTTCCTCCCGTTAATCTTTCATTCCACTCGAACCCATCGTTTCAATGATGTTCGACTGAGTAATAATAAATATCGTTATCGGAACAAGCATCATAACGACTGTCGCCGCAGCACCCGCACCTGCACGTTTGATACCGCCGGCAACGATCTGCTGAATAGCGTAGTTGAATGATTTGAGCTGTTCGCTGTGAATATAAATAGAAGAACCTGCATTCCAAAGAGCCTGGAACGAATAAATGATAAGTGTCAGCCACGCAGGCTTAACCATGGGCATCGCAATTACCCAGAAGGTCTTTAGCTCGCTCGCACCGTCAAGACGGGCACTTTCGAGGACGGTATCGGGTACTGCCGTATCCATAAACTGCTTCATAAGGTAAAGTCCGAGAGACGTTCCCCATGCAGGAATTATGATCGCCCAATATGTATCGGTAAGTCCGAGGGCACTCATAATTACAAAGCTTGTGATCGTTGTAACCGTTGCGTGGAACATAAGTGAGAGCTGAACTGTCTGGAACATGACGTTTCTGCCCGGGAACTTGATCTTTGCCAGAGCATATGCCGCCAATGACGAGAAAAACAGGTTTCCTGTCGTTCCGACAACGGAAGTAAATACTGTGTTGAATATGTATCTTGAGAAAGGTACCCAAGAGGTGTTCATAAGTGAGAACAGATCTCCGAAGTTAGCGAATGTAGGCTTCATAACGTAGAATCTCGGAGGGAACATCCAAAGCTCATCCAAAGGCTTGAGTGCCTGCATTACGCAGTAAAGCATAGGGAGGAACATGAACGCACCGAGAACGACCAGCATGAAGGTGATTCCTGCGTCACCGCCCTTTGAACGGTTAAGTACGACTTTATGTTTTCTTGTTCTGAGTTTCTTTGCCATATTACGTACCTACCTTCGAAAGAACTTTCTTTACGAGCAAGTTTGAACCGACCATGACTGCGAACAGAATTACCGCAATAGCAGAAGAATATCCTGTTTCGAATCTCTGTGTTCCGTAGTCCTCAAGATGGTGCATTATAGTATGTGCGGCATAGTCGACAGACGGGAATCCGCAAAGAGCGGTAACTACCGCACCGAATCCGAACGACTGCGTGATCGACATAACTGCACCGAACATCAACTGAGGCTTCATACTCGGCAGAGTAATGTACCAAAGCTCTTGCCAACGGTTCTTTATTCCGTCAACCGCTCCCGCCTCGTAAAGCGAACGGTCAACACCCTGCAAGCCTGCGATAAACGATAGGAACGACGTACCGAGCGACATCCACAACGCAACCACTATACAAAGCGGCATGACGTACGAGGCATCCTCGAAGAACGCTATCTCTTCATTTATAAACCCGAGGTTTATCAAGGTACCGTTTACGAAACCGTAACGGTCACTCGAGAACATGTACTGCCAAATAACATATACCTGACCCGAGATCGAGGGGGCGTAGAATATCAATGTAACTATCGCTCTGATTCTGGGCGAAAGCTCATTTATAAACCATGCTACCAACAATGACATAAAGTAAGATACAGGTCCTACTATAAGAGCAAATATAAAGGTATTTTTAGCCGACAACAAGAAGATATCATCGTTACAGAAAAGCTGAACGTAGTTGTCAAGCCAAACAATATCCGGGAGTTCCAGCAAGTTAAAGTTTGTCAAGCTGATGAGTATAGAGGCTATGACAGGAACAACCGTGAAGAGGAAAAAGATCAACATATAAGGTGCTACCATGAGGTATGCGACCTTGTTGCGTCTCATCTCTTTCCACATCCACTGTCGTTTTGTCATGTCTTTTCTTGCAACAGCCTTCTTTGTCACAGTAGCTGCTTTTTCAGACATTTGATTTATCTCTCCTTAAAAAGTAGAAATTTTTCATAAGTTCAATTTAATTGACATCAATTATACGTATACGAGTCGTAAGCATTTGCCGCATCGTTCAAATACTTCACGATAGTTTGGAATCTTGCAGAATCTGCCGATCCATTCCAGAGTGCTGCGTTTTCACGCAAGCCAATGCTCTCCTCGTTGGTCGCCGCCATCTCGAGTACTTCCTTTGTCTGCTCGATGAGTGCAGCATACTTGGAGGCAAGTCCCGAATCCTTGGAGATCTGATCAAGCTCTGCTATGATCTGATCAATTCTCTTGCTCGCAAGGGTCTGTCCTATCTCGAGCGTTTCGAGATCAAACTCTTGACGCTTTCTCGTAATTTCTTCATTAATTATATTTATATATCCGAGAAGTGAGTCAACAGGGTCTGCCTTATTGTTGTATGCGTCAAGGAACGCAAACTTTGTATAACGGTCAAGAATGTAACTTCCGGGATAGTTGGGGATAGATGCCAAGTTATTGAACTGCTTGCGGATCTCTGCAAGTTCTGATGTAGTCCAAGGCAGATTTTCAAGTGCATCAATGTTTGCAGTTGCATATTTTGCCGAAGGACCGAGTATCGCAGCCATTTCGTTTGCATATTCACTTTGGGTGTCTGCACTTACGAACCACTGCATAAACTCCCATGCAGCCTCCTTCTTTTCGCAACCCGAGATCATCGAAACAGATGTTACGGTAGATACCGAAGCATTGTTGATATTTCCCTTCTCGTCCTTGATACCGGGAAGCGGAACGAATGTCCACGAGCCTTCGATCTCGGTCGCAAATACTTTGAGCTGGTTATACGTATCGGTGTAAGCCGTTGAGATCAGAATAGGCATCTCACCCGTTCTGAAACGGTTAGCCGCATCGTATTTATAAGGAAGCGAATACATAGTGATCATGTTACACATCATCTCAAACGAGTTAAGTGCAACGTTGGAGTCGAGATTGATCCTCATACCGTTGTCGGCATAAAGCTCTCCGCCAAGCTGGTAGAGATATATCTTGTAGTCGGGGTTCAAACCGATTTCCATGTTGTTAGCCATGAGGTCGGGGATAAGCTCAAGAACCTCATCCCATGTCTTGGGTATCTCAAGGTTAAGGTCAGCAAGAATGTCTGTTCTTATGAACATCATCGGGAAGTTCTGTGTCTCAGGGAGTCCGTATACATGGTAGTCTCCGAGAGAGTCCTCAATACCGAGAACCATCATAGCCGACTCGTTGAAGTCCTTAATAGTCTCCTCATAATCGGGCATATCCTCGATCGGGATCAAAGCTCCACGAATCGCATAGTTGATAACGTCACTCTGTGCCAGACCGATATATACATCGGGTCCGCTTCCTGAAAGGATCGAAGGAAGCAACGTATCCTTAACGACGAGCTTAAGCGTTACCGTAGTTCCGTTTTTGCTGTTGGGCGTGAAGTTGTTGTTTATCATCGTTCTGATGACCTGCGTCTGGTCACGTCCTGTTGCCAGCCAAACCTCGATAGACTCGCTGTTTGAGCCGTCACTTGCGGTCGCACCCATACGGTCATAGTTACGGAAGAAGCTCATAAAGAAGCTTACTATCTCATGGATAAGTGCCTCAAAGAAGTTTGCATTTGCACGGGGAAGCTCTGCATCTGCCGACTGGATCATGAGGTAGTCGAGCTGAAGCGGTTGCTTCTTTGCGTCTCCGAGCCATGTACCCAATGTACCGATGTGACTCTTGAGCTGTTCAAGGTTTACTGCGATCTGATCCTCGTCTGTACCCATACGGTGGAGGAGCCACGCAATATTTTCGAGAGTTGCCGTATTTGAAGAGCTTCCTGCGATGCTCTTAAACTCTTTTGCGATCGCATAAAGTTCTTTCGACTGATCTCTCAGGTCCTTGATAGTATCGGGCATTATTCTAAAGAATCCGTAGCTTCTGTACTGGTCAGGAGATGCTCCTGTCAGCTTCATTATATTAAGATAGTCGCTGTTTATCGAATCAAGAACGTTTTCGACACGGCGAACGATATCTCCCATGTCGCCCATCGCAACTTCGAGTGTGACGGTGTAAACAACGTCCTTTTCAAAATAGAATTCAAAATCGTTCTTGCCGTCTCCAAGCTTGGAAACCTGCCAATCGCCACTGTATCCGAACTGAAGGCGTGCCGCCTCGGCAAAAGGAACACCGTCATAATATCCGAGCGAACCCTCTTCAGCACCCTCGCTATGTATGGAAAGTGTTCTCGAAACGAACAGACCGTCAAGTGCAGACTGCTTAAATCTCGTAACGATGCTGTACATTCCGCTTTCGCTTACTTTAAACTTATATGTAACCCACTGACCGGCAGTAGCCCATTTTTCTCCGCCGAACGTGTTGAGGACGGTTCTCGATGTGTCGCAGGGAGAAGTCAATGCCGAGTTTCTATCCTCGATAGGGTATATAGTTTTTGAGGATGCAGCATCCATCAATTCTGCTTCTATTTTAAATTTATCGAAACCGGAGGAAGCTCCGTTGCATGAGTTCTTGTATGCTTCGTAGTCTCTTATGGCTTTTTGCTGAGTGATAGTGATCGACTTTATTGCAACAGGCTCGTTGACGCCCTGAAGACTAAGCGAGATCTTGCCGTCTTCGTCGGGTGATATTACAAATTCAAAAGCATCGCTGTAATATCCCTCAACGTCCTTTATCAGGCAGTGACGCCATTCGGGGGTCTGTACCATGGTGGGTCGAAGCTCGTTATTATCAATATCGGTCTTGAAGAAATGCAACGAGTATTCATCTGTAAGATTGCTGATGTCGCTCGTCCAGACCTCGGGCATTTTGTAAACGATATATACATCGCCCTTTTCATCGGTCTTGGTCGATGCCTCAATTCCGATCTTTTTTGCGGCAGCGAGATAATCCTCAGCCTTCTTGTCCTTTTCAACCTTGAACGAGCTGTCCGCATAGAGGTTTCTCCACACCTTCGAGAAAGTAATGTTTCTCGCTTCGCCGAAAGGAACCTCGCCATTGATTCTGAAGACCCTCTCTGCCGATGTCGGTTTTCCCTCAACGGGATAGTATTCAATGGAGATACTGTACTTAGCAGCCTCTGTCAGTCCCAGCTCTGCGGCATCGAGCGTCCATACGACCGTTCCGTCTGCAGGCGAATAAAGTGCCTCGTATCCGTCATATTCTTCCAAGTGTGCCACCGAACTCGAATCGGTAACCTGATCCATAGGAATAACAACGCCACTCGATGTTACAAAGGACCAATTCTTTGTTGCGTCGATAACAAAAGTACCTGTTCCCTTCTTTACATCGGAAGTGGCTGCAATATAGTCCTCATATGACTGAGTATTGAGCTGTTCCTTTATGTCCTGAATCGATTTGTCGGTAATCGAAGAGTTCGAAGCCGTGCTTTGGGCACCGGCGGAAACGGTAGTCCCGCCCGCTATCATAAAAGAAAGTGCCAGTACGAGTGCCACTACTCTTTTCGAAAATTTTTTACCCATGCGGTAATCCTCCTGAAGTGTTTCTTTGATTAGGGATATAATAGCACAGAACCCCCAAAAAGTCAAGGGGAACCTCATCTTTATTATAATAGCGACATTGGAAAACTCGGCTTTCGGGAGTGAAAAATTAACTCAAAATTCAAATTTGTCCTAAATGTTAACTTTTTGACTTCAAGACGATTTCATGTCTGATTTTTAATGGTAAATTTAAGTTACCCATTCTTTGCCCTTGTTTTTAATTTGTGAGTTGTTTTCTGTGCAATTTGACCGTAATTTTTTTATGTTTTTCGCCAATTTCATTTTTTGAGTAATTTATATTTACCCTCAAAAATATTTTCACACAAGTTTGTTACTTTGTTTTGAACTTTTTGTCTTGTGCAATGTTCACAAAAAACAAGTCCATTTTTCTACGTTTCCGTCAGGCAACTTCCCTTCTTCTCGAACCGAGCCAATTTTTCAGCTTTTTCGGTTTTCATCTACCCGTTTAGACCAAATTTTCTGACGTATTTTAAATTCAAATTTCTCCTGCATTTTTGTTTAGATCCTATTGGATTCCACCCCCAAGATATCACTTTCCCGCATCCTCACGTTAAGCCTCACAGTCACCAAGCATCCCTCTCTTTCTGATTTTTACAACTTTTCAATTGTCATAGTCAGGGGTTTTACAACTTTTAAATTGTTTTTATGGTCTTGATCCTATCTCCAACATTAAACAAAAAAACGTGATGACCTCTGCCACACGGCAGAAGTCATCACGCAATATCTCATAAAAAAATCAAAACAGTCTCGGAGCGTTGTCGCTTTTCACACCCAACAACGACCATTCAGGATACACGGGACAGATCCTCGAACGAACCTTTCCGTCACGAATAGAAAATTCGTTGAGCATTCCCCTCGCATCGCACATGTTTCTGAAGACCATAGCACCCGTGTCGGGATACTCTTCGCCGACAAGCTCATGCTCAAAGCCTATGGCGATGCCCTCTCCGAATTTCTCCATCCAAAACGAGATTTCTTTGTTCGGGGCATATTTCTTTGCACACAGAACGGCAGAAAACATAAATATCACACACATATGCCAATCAAAGTTCGCCGTTCCGACCAAAGAGATACCCTGACGTATCTCCACACTTGCAGGATAGTCAAAATAATCCGAAATATCCGTTACCCTCTGCAATATATTTCTCGACAGTTCTGTAGATGAGCCTTCGATAACGGTGTGAATTTTTTCGAGCATCTTTCGAATAATCTCAAGTGAATTACATATACTGTTATAGGCGTCACCGTCACCCTTACGCAAAATATTATCGTTGATCTCGAGCGAAGGTGCGGCGATAATGTTTTTGACAGCACCCAAAAGGATCAACCTTGCGGTGGCTTTGGGTCGGATATAGGTTTCAATGGCAATGCACAGTCCTGCGGAAGCCTTTGTGCCGCAATAGATAAAGACAGTTCCCCGTTTTCCCGACAAGGCAATAGTATCTCTGCCGTCACAAAGTCGGTAAGGGGTTGAATTGTCTTTAAAAAAGTATCTCTCCTCCTCAGACACACCGAGGTAATCCCAAATGTCACCGTGAACAGCGAGGTTCGCCCCGAACGAGGAATACGATGCAACCACATCAGTGTATAAAAGGTTGCAGGCGAATACAAAAAGATTGAAGCGAGGCTCTGTAATTTCTAACTTTAATTTCATATATACTATCTCCGAAGTTATGCTCCACCGTCGGCAATATCTAAGGTCATAAAGTATACTGAGAGAAACGGAGCATAAATTTATAAAAATCAACTTCAATTATATATAAGGTGCAGAAAAAAGTCAAGATTTAATCGTCAAAAGCAGCTTTACGCATAGGAAATATAAAAAAAGAATCAAAAAAATGCACAAAAAGGTTGACAAACGCAGATCAGCGTGATATAATAGCCAATGCAAGCCGATGAGGACGGGGCGATCCGAGCGAGAGAAAGCAAGGGAATGCGCACTCGTCAGGCTAAAGTGAAAGATTCGCCGGAGTGGCGGAATCGGCAGACGCCCGGGACTTAAAATCCCGTGATGCGAGAGCATCGTACGGGTTCAATTCCCGTTTCCGGCACCATATATCGCGGGGTAGAGCAGCTTGGTAGCTCGTCGGGCTCATAACCCGGAGGCCGTGAGGTTCAAATCCCACCCCCGCAACCAAAAAGATAAAGCAGTCCAAATGGACTGCTTTATCTTTTTGGTCTGTGGAGCGGATTTTGAATTGCTCCACGACCGACGGAGGAGGTCGTGGGTGAGCGAGCAAAAAGGATTGAGTATCCTTTTTGCGAAGCGATACCCCACAAAGCAAGGAGTTTTCCGAGCCGAGCAAGCACAGGCGAGAGAAAACGACTATGCGACTGGGGAGGGCAATGAAAAATCCCACCCCCGCAACCATATTGTGCATCCTAAATAGATGCCACAGTAGAAATCCCAGATGCCACAAGGCTTCTGGGATTTTTTGTGCCTATTTTCGAAGTGCAATTTTTATAGATGCCAAATGCCAAAATCGCCGCGCAGATGGGATTTGAACTTAAATAATCGACTTTTCAGGGGAGATTTTGCGATTTTACAGTCGCACTATCTCCACGCCTTTGTTTTTTGCACCAAA
>JAFPCR010000095.1 GCA_017390195.1 Clostridia bacterium
TGGTTGGCAGAAAAGAAGCTCTTCGGCAAGAACCATTTCTTTTTGGCATATTTCAGGAATGTCTCCTCGGCTTCCTTTTTGCCGTATTTGAAAGGAATTATTTTGTTCGGCTTCATCTGTCCCGACAGCTTTCCCTGAAGAACAACGGGATTGTGGCAGTAGTAGCAAAAATCTGCGGCGGTGTTCTCGTCTGCGATTACCTCTGCACCGCAATTCTCACATATGTAAGAATTCATACAGTCGCAGAATTCATTACCGGATTGTTCGGCTTTTTTTGCTCTTTCTTCGGCATCGGTATTTGAGATCTCATCCTCGGTAAATTCCGAGAGACAAAATTCGCAGACCAATTTTTGGCGGTCGGCATCGAAGATCAGTGCGGCGGCACAGTTGGGGCATAAATACGATACTGTTGTATTCATACTTTACCTACTAAAAATCAGTTTTGTTCACGCTTAGTTCCGCATTCAGGGCAGAATTTAGCTTTTTCGGAATTCTTAGCACCGCATTCGGTACAGAACCAATAATCTTTATCGGGCTTTTTTGCACCGCATTCAGAGCAGAATTTTCCCTTATTCTCCGTACCGCAGGAGCAGACCCATCCACCGCTATTTGACGGCTGACTCTGGGCTGCCTGTCTTGCTTGCTGTTGTTGCATCTGGGCGTTATTTGACTGAGATGCCGCAGCCATAAAGCTGCCACCTGCCCCCATGCCGACCCCCATGCCCATAAAGGCTGTGGCACTGCCGTTGGGGTTGCTTCCTGCGGCTTCCATGCCTCTTGCTACAGCACCCTGAACATATCCTTCACGGACAGATGGGTCACCGAGCATAGCACCCTTGTTTCGCATATTTATAAGCTCTCTTGACTCTTCGTCATAGCTTATGCTGGCGATTCCGACAGCCTGAATCTCAAATCCACGTGCAGAGCCCCATGCCTCGTCAAGCTCGGTCGACATATAGCGAGACAGCTCGGTCGCCTTTGAGGTGACATAAGAGATCCTTATGTTGTCTGCCGACATACGGTTGATGGCAGCTTGCAACGCTTCAAGAAATTCCGAGAAATACTGTTCGTTGATGGTCTGTATCTCCACACGGTCTGCGTTCTTCGGTATGACCTCGGTATAGAATTTCAGCGGATCCGTTACCTTTATGGAATATGTACCGTGGGCACGCAAAAAGAGCTCCGAGTTGTAAAAATTGTCAAAATAGTTTACGGGGTTTTTAGTTCCGAATTTTATTCCCTTGATCTCCTGCAGGTTTACAAAGAATACCTTTTGAGACTGAGAGGGGACACCGCCGAATTTTATACGTGAGAAGGTGTCCGAGACAGACTTGCCGAGCTGTCCGTTAAAAAGTGAGGGAGAGCTTGAGTTATCGACCTTATAATATCCCTCTTCTGCCGTATAGTCGACTATCTTTCCGCCGTCTACGAGCATCATGAACTGATTAGGATAGACGTGTATTATCGAGCCGTTTGAAATTACGTCGGCTGTTCCTTTTTTGTTGCTGTTCTTTTTGTCGTTGGGTCTTACCTTGACTCCTTTTGTAAATACGGTGTTGTCACCCATGTTGTCGGCTTCGATAACTTCGAGCCACTGATCTGCAAGACCGCCTCGTACAGCATTGATAGTTGCTTTAATGATTCCCATTTTTACTTCCTCCAAGCAATAAATTTAAGAGTAAAACAAAAATCCCCTGAAAAGGGGATTTTAAAAGTTGAATTCGTATTAAAAAAACGAAAATATATGTACCCCACCGAGCCGTGTAACCGGAAATATGAAACCCTGTATATACAGGGCGGTCTTCTATCTCGGGCTTTACTGCTCCCAGCGTCCCGTACCTTCTGCCGAGACAAGTCAATCGGGGAAAGGCGGGGAGGTCTGCAAACCACCTTCGATCTGTCGAAAACCTTTATTGAATTGTGGGTTTAATTTGCCGGTTATCACGTGCTAAGCAGGAATCTGTTTACTTTTACTGTTCCCCGTCGTAATCGATCTCTTCGGCGAAAAGATTGTCCATGAATATTCCGACCTCTTCCTCTTCGTCGGGATCTTCGATGGAGTCAAGAGACTCTGTTCCGTCCTCATGGATAACGCTCTTGAGAATTATATACTCCGTAAAGCCTTCGTCGTTATCGTCCTCATCCTCTGCGGGAATGAAGGCATAATAGGTATTACCTTTATATTCATGGTATCCCAAAAGCTCGAACCTATACTCGTTTCCGTTTTCGTCGGTGAGCATTTGATAGATGGGAGCATCTTCCTGTTCGATATCGCTCTCGTTATTTAAATCCAAGTTCTTTTCTGTTTCGTTAGAGTTCATTTTAAATACCTCTTATTATATTCTGTCCTTGATTATATTTTATAATACTTTGCCTTTAAAGTCAACAGTTTTTTAGATGAAAGTTTATGTTTTACATATCCAAAATGGAGGACAAGATGTAATTGCTGACATAGAATCCTGTATTTGAGAAACGGCAGATACCGTTTTCGAAGATCACGTGTCCGCTTTTGACGAATGGAGAGAGGGCAGGGCCGAATTTTGAGTTAAAGCTCTCGCCGAATCTCTTTTCAAAAAGCGTGGTGTCTATGCCGTCTGAAAGTCTCATGCCGAGCATCACGTATTCATTCTCGGCGGCACGATTATCTATCCTTTCGAAGGAATCTCGAATGTCAAGACCGTTGACATATGCTTTTATGTCTCTTGAATTTGAATATCGGATTCCGTCAACAAAGGAATGAGCCGAAACGCCAAAGCCGATATAGTCATAGTATTGCCAATATTTAAGATTATGACGTGACGCATAGCCTTTTTTTGCAAAATTACTTATTTCGTATCTTTCTATGCCGTGTTGCGACAGGAGCTTGACTGCCGTTTCATACATATTATATTCGCTGTCCTCGTCAGGCAGAACCAAAGATTTATGATTTTTTGCAAAAGGCGTTCCGCTCTCGATCTTTAGTCCGTAGGCGGATATATGAGGAATATCGAGCTTGCATATGCTCTCAAGGGTGAAAAGAAATGATTCCTCTGTCTGTTCGGGTATTCCGAACATAATGTCGGCACTGACATTCGAAAATCCCGCTTTTTTTGCATCTTCCACTGTTTTTACAGCGTCGCCGAAGCTGTGTATCCTTCCGAGAGCCGAAAGCTCGTTTTGGTTTGCACTTTGTACTCCGATGCTGACTCGGTTTATTCCGAGTGAGCGAAGCTCGGCAAAATATTGCTCGTTGGCTGTTGCAGGGTTGCATTCAACGGTGATCTCGCTGTCGTGGGAAATGTCGAATACTCCGCCAAGCGAGGTCAATATCGCTTCAAATTGCTTTGGCGTGAGCAGTGTTGGAGTTCCGCCACCGAAATAAACGGTGTCAACTGCACGTCGGCGGTACTTTTCTGCGTTTCTTTCGATCTCGTCCACCAAAGCCGATACATATGAAGCGATGCTTTCGGCGGATGCGACAGGGAATGAACAAAAATCGCAGTAAAGGCATTTTTGACGGCAGAAAGGAATGTGAATGTATATCCCCGACTTGCCGTTTGCTTTGTCGGATTTAACTTTCATCGTCAAGTCGAAGCACAGCCATGAACGCCTCGGGAGATACCTGCACCGAGCCGAGCTGACGCATTTTCTTTTTACCTTCTTTTTGTTTTTCAAGAAGCTTTTTCTTTCTCGTTATGTCACCGCCGTAGCATTTCGCCAAAACGTCCTTACGCATAGCCTTGACCGTCTCACGTGCGATGACCTTTGTTCCAATAGCCGCCTGTATCGGCACTTCAAACAACTGTCTCGGGATATTTTCCTTGAGCTTCTCTGTTATTCTTCTTGCACGGGCATACGCCTTTTCCTCATGAACGATAAACGAAAGGGCATCGACCTGCTCTCCGTTGAGCAAGAAGTCGAGCTTTATCAGCTTGCTTGGAAAATATCCGATGATCTCATAGTCAAGCGAGGCATATCCTCTTGAACGGCTCTTGAGTGCGTTGAAGAAATCATAAATGATCTCGTTCAAGGGCAGTCTGTAGTGCAGCTCAACACGTGTCGTGTCTATATATTTCATATCTACAAACTCTCCACGCCTGTCCTGACACAGATCCATAAGTCCACCGACAAATTCAGTGGGCGTGATTATGTTTGCCTTTACGAGAGGCTCGGAGGCAATCTCGATAGTGTCGGGTTGAGGGAAGTTTGAGGGGTTGTCTATCATCTTTACTTCGCCGTTCTTGAGCTTTATCTCATATATAACGCTGGGTGCGGTGGTGATGAGGTCAAGGTTAAATTCACGTTCGAGACGTTCCTCTATTACCTCCATATGGAGCAGTCCAAGAAATCCGCAACGGAAGCCGAATCCGAGAGCTATCGAGGTTTCGGGTTCGAACGACAGTGCGGCATCGTTTAGCTGAAGCTTGTCAAGTGCATCTCTGAGATCTCCGTAACGGGCACCGTCAGCAGGATAGATACCTGCGTAGACCATAGGCTTGACAGCCTTAAATCCGGGGAGTGCTTCCTTTGTCGGGTTTTGAGCAAGTGTTACAGTGTCACCTACACGTGTGTCTCCGACGCTCTTTATCGAGGCGGTTATATATCCGACCTCTCCTGCACGCAGACATTCACCCTTGCAAAGCCCAAATGGTTCCATAGTTCCAACCTCAACGACCTCATATGTCGTGCCGTTGCTCATAAGCAGTATCTTATCTCCTGCCTTTACCTCGCCGTCGATCACACGAATGTTGACAACAACTCCGAGGTAACTGTCATAGTATGAGTCAAAGATCAGGGCTTTGAGTGGTGCCGATTCGTCTCCTACAGGAGAGGGAACGTCTGTTATTATCTTTTCAAGCACGGACTCTATATTAAGTCCGCTCTTTGCCGATACGGCAGGGCAGTCCTGTGCAGGGATACCGATGATCTCCTCGACTTCGTTACGAACACGGTCAACGTCGGCCGAGGGCAGATCTATTTTATTTATGACAGGCACGACCTCGAGGTTTGCATCAACGGCAAGATAGGCGTTTGCGAGCGTTTGTGCCTCGATGCCTTGTGTCGCATCTATGACAAGCAACGCACCGTCGCAGGCGTTGAGCGAGCGTGATACCTCGTAGTTAAAGTCAACGTGACCGGGGGTGTCGATGAGGTTGAATACATAGTCCTCCCCGTTCGTCGCTCGGTAATTGAGCTTTACCGCACGTGCTTTGATCGTAATTCCTCTTTCACGCTCAAGATCCATATTGTCGAGCAACTGCTCCTCCATATCTCTTTTTGAAACTGTCTGAGTAGCTTCGAGAATACGGTCGGCAAGTGTGGACTTGCCATGGTCTATATGTGCTATTATGGAAAAATTCCTTATATGTTTCATTCTTTCGCTAACTTGCATTTTGGTCGTCCATGTCCTTTCGATAAATTCGGGCTGTTTTGATAACTGTCAGATACAGCCGATTTTATTACAATTTATTATATAATAAATTTGAGATTTTCACAATAGATATGCCGAAATTTTTTATTTTTACTTAATATAGCAGTGTTTTTTACAAATACAGCAAATTATGTCTTCATTTTTGAGAATTTTGTCTTGAAAACAGCAAAAGAAAGCCTTATAATGACCGTATAAACCGAAAAAATTCTATGTGCTTCCATGAAAGGACGGATATTGCTATGGAAAAAATGAGAGTTGCGGTTATAGGCTACGGCGGAATGGGTGGCTCACACGTTGACAGCTTTGCAAACAGTGAGGTTGTCGAGCTTGCAGGAATTTGGGATATTGATGAAGAAAAAATCGAAGCGGCAAAGAGCAAGGGAATCCATGCTTATTCTTCCCTTGAGGATCTGCTCTCGGATAAAAGCGTTGATATAGTTACGATAGCAACCCCTAATGATGTTCATAAGGATATTGCGATCACCTCTATGGCGGCAGGAAAGCACGTAATTTGCGAAAAGCCCGTTGCTATGAATTCGTCTGAATTGAGTGAGATGATAGATGCTTCCCACAAGTATGACAGACTTTTTACCGTTCACCAAAACAGACGCTGGGATAGCGATTTTATTGCTATCCGTGACCTTTGTTTAGAGGGCAAGCTCGGAAAGGTGTTCGAGATAAATTCCTATGTTCAGGGTTCACGTGGCGTTCCCGGAGACTGGAGAAAAGAAAAAGAACACGGTGGCGGAATGATGCTCGACTGGGGTGTTCACCTGATCGACCAGATATTGCAGATAAAGAAAGACGTTAAAATAGATAAGATATTCTCCGTCAGCGACCATATCACCTGTGACGAGGTTGATGACGGTATAAAGACGGATATCTTCTTTGAGGACGGAACACTTGCACGTGTTGTAGTCGGAACGTCGAACTTCCTCAGTATGCCGAGATTCTACGTTTGCGGTATGAGCGGAGCGGCAAGAATTACCACATGGGGAGCGGTTTGTCAGGTCGCTGTTTGCACATCCTGGGAGGATGAAGCCGTAAAACCCGTTAAGACTGCGGCAGGAATTACAAAAACTATGGCACCGAGAGATGCTAAGACGGTTGAATATTACGATGTCAAGCTTCCCGATTCTGATGTTCACGATTTCTACCGAAATGTAGTCAAGGCAATTCACGGTGAGGAAGAGCAGCTCGTTAAGCACGACGAGGTCATGCGAGTTATGCTTGTTATGGAAGCGGCAATAGAATCCGATCGGATCGGTAATTGCGTAAAATTTAACGATATAATATAAGACAAAAATGCTGGTTCACTTAATGTGGATCAGCATTTTTTGAATAAAAACAGTTTACCCGACAGAAGCTCAAGCTCTGTCGGGTAAACTGTTTCGTTATGATATTTTATGATACAACGATGTACATTACTATTACGAGAAGAGTGAAGATTACACCTACAGCAGCTGTGATCTTCGAGATAAGCTTGTCAATAGTGTTGCCCTTTGTCTTTCCGAAGAAAGTGTCTGCACCGCCTGCGATCGCACCGGAGAGATTCTTGTCTTTTCCGGACTGAGCGAGAACTGCAACTGTAAGGAAAACAGCCATAACGAGTAATATGATTCCGAGAGTGATTGCCATTTAATGTTCCTCCAATACTAAACGCCGTCCGAGCGTTGCGGAGGCGAAATCTGTCTTAATAATTCAATGAGTGCTTACCGCTCTGTTACTTAAATGTACAGAATAAGAGACAAGTAACACATCAATAGTAGAGATAGTATAACATAATAAAAACGAAATTGCAATAGTAAAAATCAAAAAAATAAAAAAACCGCAAAAAAATTTTGCGATTTGCTTGATAACCCTTGACAATGCCACAAATTTGTGGTATTATCTACGAGTGATGTACGAATGTATAGGTACATAGGTATTTACAACTTCATACGGAGGGGTATCGAAGTGGTCATAACGAGGCGGTCTTGAAAACCGTTTGGGAGCAATCCCACAAGGGTTCGAATCCCTTCCCCTCCGCCAAAAAGTAAGGAAGCATCCTCATTTGAGGGTGCTTCCTTGCTTTTTCGTGGTACAAGCGAAGGCGATATTTGCGACAGTTCGATTACTTTTGGTGTTATTTTTTTGATACAGTAGCAAAAAAAATAATCAAAGGTATTGCAAATTTATCGGTGTTTTGATATAATATAATATCATTTTAAATTTAAATCTCAAAATTGAGAATAAAGGGGAGGATCGTGTTTATGGATAGTAACAAAAGGCCCGAAAATATGGAGCGAATTACCAATTTAGAACTGGCAAACGCTTTTATCGAGCAGCAGATCAAGGAGGTACGCACACAGGTAGGGAACAAGCAGGTGCTTTTGGCACTGTCCGGAGGAGTTGATTCTTCCGTTGTTGCAGCATTGCTCATTAAGGCCATTGGAAAGCAGCTGGTTTGCGTACATGTAAATCACGGACTGATGCGTAAGGGCGAGAGTGAGCAGGTTATCGAGGTTTTTCGCAATCAGCTTGATGCCAATTTGATATACATAGACGCTACAGATCGCTTTTTGGATCTTTTGGCAGGCGTTGCCGAGCCGGAAAAAAAGAGAAAGATCATTGGCGGCGAGTTTATCAAGGTGTTTGACGAGGAAGCAAGCAAGTTAAAGGGCATTTCCTTTTTGGCACAGGGAACGATTTATCCCGATATTTTGGAATCTGACGGCGTAAAGGCACACCACAACGTAGGAGGTCTGCCCGAGGATATGCAGTTTGAATTGGTTGAGCCTGTCAAATTGCTTTATAAGGATGAGGTTCGTGAGGTGGGCAGAGCACTTGGTCTTCCGTCTTCTATGGTTGACCGTCAGCCGTTCCCGGGACCCGGACTTGGTGTTCGCTGTTTGGGTGCTATCACACGTGACCGTTTGCACGCCTTGCGTGAGGCTGATGCGATCCTGCGAGAGGAATTTGACAAAAACGGTCTTGCGGGTAAGGTATGGCAATATTTTGTTGCCGTTCCGGATTTTAAGAGCGTAGGCGTAAGAGATAGCAAGAGATACGAGGGCTGGCCCGCAATCATTCGTGCTGTCAATACTACCGATGCCATGAGTGCAACGATAGAGGAGATCCCCTACAGTCTGCTTCATCATATCACCGCCCGTATCACCGCCGAGGTTGAGGGAATTAACCGAGTCTTGCTTGATTTAACACCAAAGCCGGTTGGAACGATCGAGTGGGAATAATGCCAAATGTTTTTGGGCATAACCCATTAACCACAAAAGGCAAAATTGAATAATCAAATCAGACCTTGAAGGAGTTTTCCTTTGAGGTCTTTTTTTACCCCCAAAGTGCCGTTAAACCTTGATTTTCGGGCAAAAGTGTGAATAAAATGACGATTTTATCTTCATTTGATGAGGATAAAAAACTTTGCCCCATTGACGATAGAAAGGTTTGTCAAAGACACCAAAAACGGCGAAAAGCCTTGCGGCATAAGGAATTTTGAATTTCAAAACACCATCGTGCCAACATTTTGGCAACATTCGAGCATTATTCATAAATAAAAAATTTGAGCTAACAGATTTCATGTCCGAAGTCTGTTAGCTCTTTTTGTTTAAATTAAATATTCTTCAACAATGTATTGAACATCGATACTGAACCTAATTTGTTTGTTGCAGAATCAGCTTTAAAATATATCCTCGGCATTCGATACTATACCGTAATCAGAATATTTGAATATATCTGCGTCTTTATCGGGATTTACCGCTATTATTGTGCCTGACTGCTTGATACCTGCTATATGGTGGACTGCCCCCGAAATGCCGATTGCTATGTAAACGTCGGGGTTGAGAGATTTGCCCGTCAACCCTACCTGCTTTTCGTACGGCATAAAATCGTGGTCTACGAGTTTTCTTGAGCAGACGGTAGAAGCGCCTAATTTTTTTGCAAATGAGGTCGCTTGGTCAATACAGTTCTTCACTCCGAATCCAAGACCTACTGTGATGCGGTCCTTATTTTCGCTTAATGTTCGAACTGTAGCCATTTTGGGACGAGTAAGGCACTTTATTTTTGCGATGATGTCACCCGAGAATGCGGGGCGGTACATATAAAGCTCATCACCGTCGCTCTCAAGCAGAGTACAGTCGGCACAAAGTCCTGTTTTAAGGCGTGCTGCAACCCGAGCCGCAATTTTTTTGCTTTCCGAGTCACTGCCCCAAAGTATAAATTCGGGGTCCTTGGCTTTTATTTTGTCAACTAACTCATCAACGCTTCCGAGCGGTACAACGGTGATACTGTCACTGACGCTTTCAGCCATTTCTCTCGGAGACTCTCCGATGATCCAAATATTTTTAAGCTTTGGAGAACCCTCAGATTTCGGAGTTTCTATTCTCGGAGCGTTCAAGGCGTTTTCTATTGTGTTTTGCAGTTGATCAGGTGAAATGAATTTGCATTTGCGTCTGTCCTGCTCGTTTTTAAAGGTAGCCATTACTCTTGTGGGAGAGCCTGCAAGGCCGCATCTTTTATTATCGGCAGAGAGTGTTTCCGAATTCCAGACTTCTACCGTACCTACCTTTGAGCGAATGCTCGGCAACCTCAGAGCATGTATGCGTTCTACTGTTATCAGAGAGGGTACGGGAAGACTTCCGCTGTCGCCGTTTCGGGTCTCATATATCACCTCGCCGTTACGGCTTTCCAATTTCATAACGTTGGTAATAAGGTCTACATTGAGCATTTCGGCGAGCTCCGGTCCTACCTGTCCTGTATCACCGTCGATAGTCTGTCTGCCGCAGAATATGAGGTCAGGGGAGAGCATTTTTAACGCAAGAGACAGAGTATACGAGGTAGCGAGGGTATCAGCACCGGCAAATGCTTTGTCTGAGAGCAAGATCCCACGTTTTGCCCCAAGACGTGTCAGCCCCAAGAGAAAATCCTTGACCGATTCGGGTCCCATTGAAAGCAACGTTACCTCGGCATCCTTTATTCTAAGTGCCGCCTCATATGCACAGGCGTCGAATGGGTTAAGCTCTCCGTTTGCGAGGCGTCTTATGCAAACCGTAATATTCATATATCATACCGATAGTTCTGCCGAGAAACTTCCTTTCCTTGAAAATGGGGGAGCGGGATGAGATTTCAAAATTTATCTTGCGTCATAGATGGGTGCAAGTGCGTCGTGAATTTTTTTGTATTCTTCAAACACCTTGCGGTATTTTTCTGTGTTTTCGGGGATGGGTGTTGTTTTTGACTTTATTTTAACGCATTTTGCGGCGGCTTCCTCGGCGTTCTTGAATACACCGATACCGATACCTGCGAGCATAGCCGAGCCGAGAGAAGAATCACTGCTTTCGGTGGTCAGCAGAGTCATGCCGAGTACATCGGCTGCCATCTGTCTCCAAAGCTCACCCTTTGTTCCGCCTCCTATCGCAGTAGCGGTAAGAGCGTATTCTATTCCCACATTTTCCAATACCGAGCGTGAATCCAAAAGTGCGTAGCAAACGCCCTCAAGTACCGCACGTGTGAAATGAGCCTTTGTATGTGTAGCACGTATTCCTGTAAAGCTTCCGCAGAGCAGGGGGTCTGCATAGGGGGAAAGCTCGCCGTTGAGGTAAGGGTGGAAACGAAGTCCCTCACACCCGATGGGAACGAGAGAGGCATCTTTGTCCAGATCCTTGTAATTTCCGCCGAACGTGTCACGGTACCATCTGTAGCTTGCGGCGGCGGATTTAGTTGCAGAACCCGGATACCACAGACCGTTCACAACGTGAGAATAGTTTACTATGTCTCTGTGAGGATATGGTCTGTCTGTTATTACGCATATCCTTCCCGCAGTTGCGAGCTTCACTGTAACACAGCCTTTCTTTACAGCACCCGAAGCGAATATCTCCATTACGGTGTCGGTCGTTCCACAGATAACGGGAGTACCCTCTGACAGTCCTGTCAAAGCGGCGGCAGAGGCGGTGATGCTTCCGATAATATCTGTCGGTGATTTAACGGGAGGCAGGCAGGAGATATCGAGTCCTGCGATCTCGCACAATCGCTCCGACCAACAGAGCTTTTCGCAGTCAAAGAGCATACTGCCCTCAGCTTCTATATAGTCGGTGCAGAAAACACCGGTCAAAATATATCTTATATAATCTTTTTCAAAGAATATATAACGCAGTTTTTCATATGTCTCGGGTTCATTGTTTTTGACCCAGAGCAGTTGGGGAAGTGTCCAAAATGTTCCCGGACGGTGATATGAGAGCTTCAAAATTTCATCGCCGTATTTTTCGTTCAGTTCCGTTGCTTCTTTTACGGAGCGGCTGTCTGTCCAGTGGATCGCCGGTCTGAGCGGTTTTTTGTTTTCATCGCACAAGACTGCTGTGTGAGTTGCCGAATCTACTGCAATACACAGAATATCGGCAGGGTCAATCCCGCTTTTTTCTTTAAGAGTATTTATATTTTCACAGAGAGCCTTTTGCCAATCCTCGGGTATTTGCTCGCAACCGTTTCCGTCAGGGTAATATGTAGGATATTCGGCAGAACTTTCGGCAATTATATTGCCGTCTGTATTTATGAGAGTTGCCTTTGAGGCTCCTCCTCCAAAATCGATGCCCAATAAATATTTCATTTTCAAAAAGACCGTCGCCTGAAGGCGTCCTTTCCTAAAAAATAGAGTGTTGTGCGAAAATAGGCTTTCGAATATGTCAGCAATATTTTATCTCAATGTTTTTTCCGCTGATACCTGCCACAACTCCTCGTGCGATCAAAGCGAGGTTGTCATTATGAGCAACTATCCATTTGTTCTTTCGGAACAGATAGGGATCGTTGCTTTCGTTATCAAGCGGACAGTTGCTTCCTTTCGGCAAAACAACTACACAGCCAAAGCCGTTTTCGTCTGCTTGGCATGGACAAAAATGCAAAGATGTTCCGAAAATTTCAACTATCTCACCCTTTTTGATATAAAATGCCTTTGCAGCCGAGGAATCGATTTTATTGTGCGACAGTTCGCTCCTTTTTGCAAGCAAGAGGACGAGGTCTGTGACGGCAACATTGACCTCACTGCTCGTGTGCCACTCCCAGCCGTTAAGGAAACTGCTTTTTCCCCAGCAATATCCGACCTGTACGTCAAGCTCTCCGTAGCAGATATTCGTGACCTCGTCTTTAAATGCGAGGTTTTCAAAATCCTCGACAGATGCTTCGTATCGTGTGCCTTCATCGGGCAACTTGATCTTTTCGGCGACCTTGACTATTTGCTCGGTATTGATGCCGTTTATTACAGAGCCGTATTCGCAAAATTCCTTATCGCTTGTAGAATAGATCTCAATCTCGGGATTGAGCTTGCGTAAATTTTCGATCGTCATGGTTATAACTGCCTTTCTCATTATATATGGATCTTGTGTGGCAAAGCCCCAAAGATCATTCCTCTCCCACCGTTATGAAGTGTGAGATCTCGTATGTTTTCCCTGATGGCAGGCTGATTATGCCTTCCTTTTTTGTCAGGTCGTAATTGCTGTCCTGAGTGTCGGGAATTCCGCACCACGGTTCAAGGCAAATATAGGGTGCGGCGTGCTTGTGCCAAAGCAAAAAATACGGTTTGTCAGGAAAATCGACCTTGACAAATCGACCTGTTTTGCGGTTTCTGAGTGTCGCACTTCTTGACTTTAAATCCTTGAAAACAAGTGCGTCAAGAGTAAAGTATTTATCGTAAAGCGGCAAAACATTGCTGTCCTTTATTATCGGAACAGAGTGCTTTTCAAGCAGGTTGCCGTCAAGAATGACCGAATTTAAGGTTTCTTTTTCGGGGAAGATTATGTCGTAATCCTCAATACCCTCGGGTGTGACATATCCTTCGTGCGAACCGATAGAGAAATACATTTGCTTTGTGTCGGTGTTATCGACACGGTATGTTACGCAGACTCCGCTGTCGGTAAGCGTATATGTTACACGCAATTCGTAATTAAAGGGGTACACAGCATAAGTGTCTTTGTCCGAGCGGTGAAGGAAAGTAGCGGAGGTGCTTTCTTTTTTCTCCACTTCGAACTCACAAAATCTTATATAACCGTGTTTTTGCAAGGTATATTCTTTGCCGTCAAAAATAAATTTGTCATCCTTAAGTCCGCCGCAGATAGGGAAAAGCAGGGGAGCAGTGCCGCCCCATATCTCGGGAATTCCCTGCCACAGATATTCCTTTCCGTTACGCTTCAGACTCTTTAACTCAGCACCTTTTGTATTTATAAGAACGGAGATATCCCCGTTTTCCAAACTGATCATATTGTTCTCCATGCCGTATTCGGCTCGCCGCATAAGCGACTCAAAAAATTTTAAGTGTGTTGTGTATTTGCAAAAACCCGTAGGCCGAAAAAGACTACGGGTTTTATAATTTTAACCGATCCAATCGTGTTCGGGGTCGTTACTGCGGTTAAATCCTTGGTAATCACCCGCCATCAGCCAAAGGAAATACGTGCTGTAGCCGGGAGCCGATACGGTCGAGTGATATCCGTAGGGGAATTCTACCAGCTCGTCGTTCTTTACTCTGTATGCTTCGTCGATCTTACCGTCTGCTGTATAGAGACACTGTACAGCAAAGCCCTGCTTCGGATCAA
>JAFPCR010000096.1 GCA_017390195.1 Clostridia bacterium
AAAACTTTTTTCAAAAAGTTTTCCTAAACGCTTCCCCCCTAACTACAAGGAAAGGCAGGGGTGAGAAGACGAGGGATGAGAAGAATTCGGGTATGACGGAGAAAGAGATGACACCGACAAGACCTGTTTGGGAAGAGATGAGAGACAGTGCGATTTTATAGAGTGCGATTACGGCGAAGGAGCAAGCCGAAAGCACTTCGAAGGAGACAAAGTTTTTAGACAGCAGTTTATCTTTGATAATTGAGGCGAAGCAGCATATGAGCATATAGATGAGTGGCAATATCAAAGAAGAAGATAGACCGAGAGCTTCGACGGTGATGCCTGCAAAGAGACCGAGAGAAGAGGCGTAGTATTCGTTTTCAAAGAAAGCGACAGCCACGGCGAAAGCGAGGGTGATATCGGGGACGGCACCGAAGAGTCGGTAACGTGAGAACACGGTAGTTTGAAGAACAGCGAAAATGAAGATCAAAGCTATGTAAATTACCGTTTTTTTTGTATCAAGCCTTTTTGGACGTATCTGAGGAGATGTTTTTTCGGGAGCTTGGTTTTTTTGTTCATTCGGTCTCATTTTCCGTTACCTCGTAATAAGTGATGACCGAGAGGTGAGAAAGAGACGAGAAGTCGGCAAAAGGCTCAACGACAGCGGTCTTAGTCCTGTTGTATGAGTTGACAGAGACTTCCTTTACCCTTCCGACGAGGATACCCGATGGATATACACTGCCGATACCAGAGCTTACGACAACATCACCGACCTTGATATCCGACTTTTCGTCGATGCCGACCATTTTACAAAGACCGTCGGCACGGAGTGAAAAATCGCCCTCAAGCATACCCGAAGCACCGCTGGAGGGAGCATAGACCGCAACCGAGGAATTTATATCGGTTATAGGAGTGACCTTACAGCGGAGCATACCGACCTCTGAAACATAACCGACAAGCGAGTTTCCGCATATAACGGGCATATTCGATCCTACTCCCGAAAGAGAGCCGCAGTTGACGGTGTAGAGCGATGAATAATTTGTCGCCTGCGTACCGATGACCGAAGCCGAGACCATTTGGTATTTATAGAGCGGAGAATTTATGCCAAGATATTCTTTTAGATAATTGTTTTCGTCGATAACAGAGTCGGCTTTGCCGATGTTTTCCAAAAGCAACTGATTTTGCTGACGCAGCGACTCGTTTTCCTCGACCAAACGGTTGTAGTCGGTGAAATATCCGACAAAGCCGTCAAAGGCATCGCAGACCTTTGTGGCACACCACTGGAAAGGGATAGCCACAGTGCCGACGGCATCTCTGACCACCGAGCCTGCACCAAAGGCAGTGAGGACTGTCGGGAGTATGATCAAGACTATTGCGATCATCAAAAGTACAAAGAAAAATTTTGTTTTGAAAAAACTCAAGACTTTTCGCCTCCCTACATAATAAATAAGATCGTAAGATCAGTGTCCACTGATGAAAGAGGCATACTTTTCGGGGTTTTCGACTGCCCGACCGATGCCCATGCAGACATTATCAAAAGGATTTTTCGATACGATGACCCGAACGCCCATATTTTCGGAGATCATTCTGTCGAGTCCGCCGAGAACGGCAGAGCCGCCTGTCAGAAGTATACCGAAATCGTAAATATCGGCGGCAAGCTCGGGCGGAGCGTTTTCGAGAGTTGACTTGATAGCCGCCAAAATAATAGCGATAGGCTCCATGATGGCATTTCTTATCTCCGTCGACGAGACCTTGACCGTGGCAGTAAGCCCCGTGACGAGATTTCTTCCGCTTACCTCAAGATATCCACGTGAAACAGAGGGGTGAGCAGAGCCTATCCTGCGTTTTATCGCCTCGGCAGTAACCTCGCCGATAAGTATGCGATAGTTGCTCTTTATGTATCGAACGATAGCACGGTCGAGGTCGTCACCTGCGATCGGCAAAACTCTTGAACAGGCGATACCGCCCATACTGATTATCGCCGTCTCTGTAGTTCCCGCACCTATGTTCACGAGCATACTTCCGCTCGGGCTGTTTATGCGAAGCCCCGCACCGATAGCGGCGGCGGCAGGCTGGGGAATGAGCGAGACACTGCTTGCACCTGCATCGATAACGGCATCTTCAAGAGCTCTTTTTTCGACCTCGTTTGCGATATAAGGAACGCTCACCGTCACGGAGGGGCGGTTAAAGAGCGAGTATGCACCGATGTCCCGAAAGAGTCGGTTGAGCATGAGAGAGGTAGCCTCGTAGTCCGAAATAACGCCACCGCAAAGGGGTTTGAGCGTAAGAATAGAGCCGGGAGTTTTGCCCAGCATTCTACTTGCCTTTTCACCGACGGCAACGACAGAGTGCGATTTACGCTCTACTGCGACAACAGACGGTGTGCAAAGTATTATTCCTTGCTTTTTCAGGTAGATCATGGTTTTTGATGTACCCAAGTCTATTCCCAATTGTTTTCCCATTTGTCTCGGTTTCTCTTTCGGATCGTTAGATTTTTATTCTTGAATGAATGTTCTCAAATATTTCTTATGTCGATACCAAAGCCGTCGAGGATCATTTCGTACAGACGGTTGGTCGGAAGTCCGACTACATTAAAATAACAGCCGTCGATCTTTCGGATGAAAACAGAGGCAAGCCCCTGAATGGCATACGCACCCGCCTTGTCATCAGGCTCGCCCGAGGCGATGTATGCGTCGATCTCGGAGTCGGAAAGGGGAGCAAAGGTGACTTTTGTCTCACTGTGCGAGCATATTGCCTTGCCCTTGTATATGGTACAAATTCCGCTGATGACCGAATGTTCCTTGCCCGAAAGGAGCGAGAGCATACGGTGTGCGTCGTGTCGATCACGGGGCTTGCCGAGTATCTCGCCGTCGGCATATACCACCGTATCGGCGGCGATTATCAAGCTGTCATCATCGTTTTTACCGTTGAGCAGCACCAGCTCCTCTACAGCCTTGCCCTTACGCAGAGCAAGCTCACGGACAAACTCCGACGGGTCTTTAATGTTACAGCTCTCGTCGGTGTCGCAGGTCAGTACATCAAACTTTATGCCCAGCGACTCTAATATCTCTCTCCTTCTCGGAGACTTCGATACGAGTATTATCTTCATATTTATCAAAATTCCTGTCTCGGTCGGTCGCTTTAAGCAACACCTATCTATGTTAATTATAACATAAATATCTTAAAATTGCAACACCTCGCTATCTTTGAGGATACAAATGGAAACAACGCCCGAAAGCCTTGCACCACAAGGACTTTCGGGCGTTTTCCATATATTGAGGGTTGAAGTTTATAGCTTGTATATGATACAATTTTACACAGCAAAGGAATTGCTGACATTTTGAGGTAGACTGATGTAAAAAGAAAAAAGAAAGGAGGGTCAAAAATGACTCGACAAAAAAAGACTCAAAGAAAACAGACGAACAAGCGATCGCACGGTATTCGTGTCGCATCTGTCGCCATGTCACTTTGCATATGGGCATCGGCACTTATGCTCGTCCCGTCTGCCGCCTCGATATCCGATATCGACGGTGCCGCCGATGTCTCGGTAACGCTCAACGGAGAAGATATAATGAAAGGCAGAAGTGCAATAATCAATTCGAGAACATACATACCCTTCCGTGAATTTTGTGAGCTGTACGGTGCAAAGGTAGGCTGGGATAACAGTACCAAGACCGCAACGGCGATAAAGACCAACGGAAGTGAGATAAAGGTCAAGAGCGGAGGAAACAGCATTACCATCGATGGCAAAACCTCCTCGTTCGACACCAAGATCATCAACTTCGAGGGCAGACTCTATATTCCTATAAGACCTATTGCCGATGCTTTCGGTGCTGAAATCGAATGGCTTGAGGCAAACAGGACTGTTAAAATAACAGACAACAAAATGGATATAAAGCCTGAAACAAAGCCCGAGACAGATTCCGAAACATCACCCGAAACTACACCGCTCCAAACTCCAAGTACCCCCTCGTACAGTGAAAAGGATCTGTACTGGCTCTCCCGAATAATACAAGCCGAGGCGGGCGGAGAATCCTATAAAGGTCAGCTCGCTGTCGGAAGCGTAGTCTTGAACAGAGTTAAAAGTAAAAGCTTCCCCAATACCGTGTACGGAGTTATCTTCGATAGAAAAGGCGGAGTTCAGTTCAGCCCCGTTTCCTCGGGAACTATCTATAATACTCCCTCGTCTTCCGCAGTCAAAGCGGCAAAACAGTGCCTGGAGGGCTATAGAGTCTCTGAAGATGTACTCTTTTTCTTGAACCCTAAGATAGCTACATCATCATGGATACAGAAAAACCGTACATATGCCTTTACTATAGGTAATCACGACTTTTATATTTAATAATGTCAGGGGATGCGTTAGGGGTGCGTTTAGGAAAACTTTTTTCAAAAAGTTTTCGTAACGCCTCCTCTCGCATCCCCTAACGCCTCCTCTCGCATCCCCTAACGCTTCCCCTCGCATCTGTTTGCATAAGCGTCGATAGCTTCTTTGATGATATTTTGAGCTTCGGCGGCATCGAAGAGGGATTTAACGGCGGTCTGTTTATTTTCGAGTGTTTTATATACCGAGAAGAAGTGCATAATTTCGTCGAATATATGATGTGGTAGCTCGTCGATGGATTGGATACCTCTATAGGTAGGGTCGGAGAAAGGAATAGCGATTATTTTATCGTCGATATGTCCGTCATCGAGCATACGCATAACTCCGATCGGGTAGACTCTGATAAGAGTGAGGGGGTATATAGAGGCATCGCAGAGGACGAGGACATCGAGGGGGTCTCCGTCATCGGCGTAGGTTCTGGGGATAAATCCGTAGTTTGCGGGGTAGTGGGTAGCGGTATAGAGCAGGCGGTCGAGTCTGAGCATACCTGTTTCTTTATCGAGTTCGTATTTACAGTTACTTCCTTTGGGGATCTCGATAACTGCGGAAAAATCATTAGGAGTTATCCGAGAAGGGTCTATGTCGTGCAGGATATTCATAAAAAATTCCTCTCTTTCCATAGAAATTAAAAATATTGGTGTTTATAAAAATTATTTAATGAAATCGAACTCAAAATCGTAGATCGAGACGGTGTCGCCGTCCTGACAGCCCTTTTCGGTGAGCAGGTCAAAGACACCGCTACGCTGGAGGACACGCTGGAAGAAGTTGAGCGACTCGTAGTCCGAGAAATTGACCTGCCCCATAAGGTTGATGAGCCACTCGCCCTCGACGATGAATTTTTCGTTTTCACGTCGAACGGTAGTTTCCTTAGCACCGCCGACATAAGCGTCCTCCTCGTCGAATTCACACTCGTAGATCGTCATGGGGGGAAGCTCTTCGAGTCTCTGGGAGACGAGCTTTATGAGGTCATCAAGACCTTTACCTGTTGCCGCCGAGATGTAGATAAGGTCAAGCCCCTTGTCCTTTACGTATTTTTCAAAGGCGGCCACATCGACATATTCTGTGTCGAGAGCATCGGTCTTATTGGCAACAATGATCTGTGGGCGTTCGGCGAGGGCTTCGCTGT
>JAFPCR010000097.1 GCA_017390195.1 Clostridia bacterium
AGCTGTGCAAAATTCGGTTAATACGATAGCGGTAAAGATACTCGAAGAGGTGGGCGTGGATAATGCCTTTAACTTTTTGAAGAACGATCTGAAAATGGACAGCCTTATCGAAAGCGGAGTTGACCAAAACGGGAATACCATAACCGATAAAGATTTGGCATCAATGGCACTCGGACAGATGAACTACGGAGTAACGGTGAGAGAGATATGTGCCGCTTATACTATCTTTGAGGAGGGCGTTTACCACGCTCCTCGCTCGTATTACCGTGTTCTTGACCGAAACGGAAATATATTGCTCTCAAATTGCGATGACTTTTCCTACGGAGACGGAGCGTCGGACGAATACCAAGACCGTGAGAATCACTCGGGTTCGGTAGTCCTTTCACGTGAGAATGCCGCTATAATGACAAAGTTGATGCAAAATGTTGTAGCGTCGGGTACGGCAAAGGCGATAACATTAGACAAATATGTGGATGTTGCGGGAAAAACGGGAACGACGAATAACAACTGTGACAAATGGTTTATAGGGTATACGCCGAAATATCTTTGCGGTGTTTGGTTCGGATATGAATACCCCCAAAGTCTGAGCGGATTTTCGGGAAATCCCTGCCTGACTGTATGGGACGAAATAATGACTGAGCTTCACCGTGAATATGTAAACGAAGGGCAAAAGACACTTAAGTTTAGCGTTCCGAGTAACGTTATAAAAGCGAATTACTGTATGGATTCGGGCAAGCTGCTTACCGATGCCTGTCTGTGCGACCCGAGAGGAAGCCGTGTTCAGGTCGGATATTTCGTTTCGGGCAGTGAGCCACACCAAAGCTGTGACCGTCATGTCAGTGTTGCATATGACGAAAACGGAGGCGGACTTGCCTGTCCCGACTGCCCACCTGAGGATGTGACCTATATAGGACTGCTCTCGTATGACCGAAAGCTACCGTCGGGTATATATGTTGCAGATTCGCTCTATATGTACGACCCGTCAAAAAAATATGACAGCGGATATGAAGATACCGATTCGGGTCTTGGAAGGTATAGCAGATACTGTAGAGTCCACCGACATCGTAGCTTAATTGAAGAAAGTGACGAGGAAGATGTTCGGGAGGGCGGATAGAATTTCTGATAAGGAATAAACAGATGGGAGCAATCATAGTATTTATCGGGTGATTGCTTTTGAAAAAGATAAGATTTTTTTCTTCGTGCAGGGAAGAACTGCACAGAATAGGTCTTGCCGAGGCGTTGATCTGCGGTTCGGTGACTGCCTTTGCATCTGTTTTGGTCAGAGGGATAAGCGGAAGTCCCTATCGGTGCATCAATTTTTTGCATCTGCACGGAGTTATTCCTCCCGTGTGGCTGATGTCTATGCTTTGGTTCGTTTGGCACTTCATAATAGGTGCGACAATGGGAGCGGTTATGGGAAACTCTAACTTTTGTTGCGGTATCCCGAAATACCGTGGCGGAATGTTCTGGGTGCTGATGACGGTGTTCGGTCTTATATGGTATCCGATGTTCTTTTGTGCCGAGATGATGTTCTTTTCGATGCTGGATGTTTTGGTAGTGTTGGCATTGAGCGTGATCTGTGCTATCGACTTTTTCAGAGTTTACAAGTTATGCGGATTTGTCATGGCATTGTATTCGTTGTGGCTGCTTTGGATGTTTACTTTGAATTTCCGTGCCTTTATCGGAGCATAGTATATACAAAAATAAAACAAACGGCTGTCGCTTAATGCAACAGTCGTTTGTTTTAATGTTTAGAGACAAAATTGTAAAAAGCTATTGATTATTGAGTGGATTTGATGTAAAATAAAACGAATGCTTTTGATTTTGAGGATTTTCAAAATATGTCACATAATATAATAAATCGGCTTGCGTGTCCGTTTTGCTCAGCCAAGATGGTACGCAGTGACAACGCAAGGAGCCTTGTGTGCGGAGGAGAACGCAGGCATTGCTTTGATTTTTCCTCTTCGGGATATGTGAATCTTGCCATTACGCACAGTGAGGGCGGGGATTCTAAGATGGCTGTTCGTTCTCGTTCGGCTTTTCTTGAAAAAGGCTACTATGAGCGAGTCTCAGACGAGTTGAACCGATTGCTCGACAAATATGTACCGAGCGGTTTTGCAGTTGATGCAGGGTGCGGAGAGGGATATTACAGCACAAGAGCGGTCGGACATAACAGAGAAGTCTGCGGATTTGACCTTTCAAAATACGCCTGTGAGACTGCCGCAAAGAAGGCGGCGAGAAACGGCGTGGGAGAAAAGACATTTTTTGGTGTCGCAAGCGTATACGAAATGCCGTTGGCTGACGGTTGTGCCGATGCGGTGTTTAACGTGTTTGCTCCCTGCGTTGAAGAGGAATATTCACGTGTTTTGCGTGAAGGAGGATATCTTATTGTCTGCTCTGCCGGTGCCGATCATCTACAGGGACTTAAAGCTCTTTTGTATGACAATGTATACAAAAACGAGACAAGAGCAGATTCTCCGACTCGTCTGACACTCGTTGAACATACAAATGTATGTTTTGAAGCGAATATTACTTCAAATGCTGACATTATGGATCTGTTCACCATGACGCCGTATTATTGGCGTACTTCTGAGGATGATAAGAAAAAACTTGAGGGCATCGACAACTTGTCCACGCTTATAGATATTGATTTTTTTGTTTACCGCAAATAAACGGAAGTAAAAGAGGTTTGTATATGAAAATATCGGTTTGCATTCCAATGTATAATGAAAACAATGTAATTGCAGATACTGCAAGAACGCTCAACGAGTATATGCTTGCTAACTTCGGAGAGGGAGAGTATGAAATAATATTTTCCAACGACGGAAGCACCGACGGTTGTGACAAGACCGTAGAGAGCTTGGGACTTTCGGGTGTGCGTGTAGTTGGATATCCCGAAAACAAGGGTAAGGGCTGTGCTGTTCGCACGGCTATGTTGCAGGCGAACGGAGATTATGTTATGTTTACCGACGCCGATCTCGCATATGGAACAGATGTTATAAAGAGGGTGTATGATACTTTTGTATCAAATCCCGATGCTTCGCTCGTAATAGGTTCACGTAACATTTCAAGCGACGGCTATGAAAGCTATACGCTTCTGCGTAAGATAATGTCTAAGATGTATATAAAGATTCTTTGCATTGCAGGAGGCTTTAAGCTTTCAGATTCACAGTGCGGATGCAAGGCATTTACTTCTGATGCAGTACAAAAGATCTTTCCCCGTTGTGAGGTTGACAGATTTGCGTTCGATTTTGAGGCTATTCTATGGGCAAATAAGTATGGTATGAAGATCGTCGAGATGCCTGTCAAGATCATAAATCACAGCGAGTCTAAGATAAGAGTCGTGCGTGACACTGTTCGCATGTTACGAGATCTACGCAGAATGAAAAAACGCATAAAAAAAGCAGAGCATATAATTCTTTAAATTCAGATCATCGGGTGCTTGAATTCAAGTCACCCGATTTTGAGGAAAGGATTGTCACCCTCAAAAAAGCGACGGGGTGACAGACGAATATGATATACGAAAAAGTGCTGAAAGAGCTTTTGGAAAATCCGAACGGCTTTTCGGGAGAGGTGTTGGCGAACCGACTCAAAACATCGAGAAACTCGGTCTGGAAAGCCGTAAACCGACTTCGCCGTGAGGGATATATAATAGACGGCTCAACGAATCAAGGGTACAGATTGTCTTCTGAAACGAACATTTTAAATGCGGAAGAGGTAAGAGCGTATCTTGATCCCAAGATCACGGCAAGGCTTGAGATTCACAAGACGGTAAATTCGACAAATACAAGAGCGAAAGAGATCGCAGAAAACGAACAGACATATCTTCGGCGTAACTTTATGGACAGTATTGTTGTAGCCGACAGCCAAAGTGACGGACGGGGAAGAAAGGGCAGAAGATTTGTCTCAAATGCTGCGTGCGGTATATATATGAGCTTTTTGCTCCACCCCGCCGAGCAGGTACGGGAGGCGGTTTGTATTACAAGTGCCACCGCTGTAGCAGTAGCCGAGGCGATAGAGAGACTCGTTCGTACCGATGTTAAGATAAAATGGGTAAACGACCTGTTGATCAACGGTAAAAAGATATGTGGGATCTTGACCGAAGCAAGTATGGACTTTGAAAGCGGAGGACTTAAATACGTCGTACTCGGAATAGGGATCAATGTCAAACATACGGACTTTCCCGAGGAGATTGCAGAGATCGCTTCAAGCATAGAGGACGAGACACAGGTTGCCCTGTCGAGAAACCGCCTGTGTGCCGAAATAATAAATTCGGTGTATGATATGTTGACAAACGAAGCTTCTTATATGGATGAATACCGAAGACGCTCTGCCGTGATAGGAAAGAGAGTGCGAGTTATACGTGGAGATGAAACATATGATGCTACAGTCGAGGGTATTGACGGTATGGGAGAGCTTATCGTAGTTAGAGACGGTCAAACCGTCAAACTAAATTCGGGAGAGATAAGTATAAGGCTGTGAAAACGAGTGATGTAGATATAAAAAACGGTTCACCGAAAACAAAGAAACTTGTCTATACGGCACTAATGGCGGGATTGCTTTGTATATGTTCGCCGATCACTGTTCCGATAGGAGCGATACCGCTGTCGCTTTCGTCGTTTGCCGTTTACATTTGTGCGGTGTTGCTCGGTACTTGCATGGGAAGTGTGGCGGTCGGCGTGTTTGTTTCTCTCGGTGCTGTCGGACTCCCCGTATTTTCCGGATTTGTCGGAGGCTTCTCTGTGATCGCAGGTCCTACGGGTGGTTATATAATAGGCTATATACCTTGTACATTCATTGTTGCATATACCGTTCGTGCGTTCGGCAAAAAAAATTGGGCGTACCCTCTTGGCATGATGCTCGGAACTGCGGTCCTATACACTATCGGTACATTATGGTATAGCTTTGTGACAAGTGCAGACCCTTTTACAGCTCTGTGCGTTTGCGTTCTTCCGTTTGTTTTAGGAGATGCGTTGAAAATTGCGGCGGCAAGTTTTATTTGTAATCGACTTTGTGGCAGAACGAAAATTTCAATATAGCATAAATTATATAGTCTCTATGAATATTGACTTTTTTTGTGTTTTGATGATATAATATAAAATCATCATATAAAAGCAGATTTCCAATTTTGAAGAAGGAAAGTATATACATATGCCTACATTAGAAAAAGATGTATTGACATTAAATAAACTCGGAATAGGTCGGACTGCCGAAATTTTATCGGTAGGCGGAGAGGGTGCGTTAAGACAGCACTTTCTTGATATGGGGCTTATTCCCGGAGCAAAGGTAACAATGGTAAAATACGCACCTATGGGAGATCCCATAGAGTTGCGTATTCACGGATATGAGCTGACGCTCAGACTTTCGGAGGCTGAAAAGATAGAGTTGCTTCCGATAGATCGATCAAGCCAAGATACAGTGCTTACGCAAAAGAGAGGCTTCGGGATCGATGAAATAAATCACCCCGGACTCGGTGAGGGCGGGAAATATCATGTAAAAAAAGGTGAAACTCCTTTGCCCGAGGGAACTACTTTGACCTTTGCTTTGGCAGGAAATCAGAACTGCGGTAAGACCACGCTTTTTAATCAGCTTACAGGCTCGAATCAGCATGTCGGAAACTTTCCGGGTGTGACAGTCGACAGAAAGAGCGGATCGATGCGTGGGTACAAAAACACCGAGATCACCGACCTGCCCGGTATCTATTCAATGTCGCCGTACAGCAGTGAGGAGATCGTTACCAGAGAGTTTATCATAGGCGAAAAGCCAACGGGTATAATAAACATCGTTGATGCGACGAATATAGAACGTAATCTGTATCTGACCATGCAGCTTATCGAGTTGGGTATTCCCATGGTGTTGGCACTCAATATGATGGACGAGGTTCGTAACAACGGCGGAACTATACGTATAAACGATATGGAGTCGATGCTCGGTATACCCGTTGTGCCGATATCTGCATCAAAAAACGAGGGTGTAGACGAGCTTGTGTCTCACGCAATCCACGTTGCAAAATACTGTGAATGTCCCGGGCGAACGGATTTTTGCAAGGAGAACGATAAAGGCGGAGCGGTACACCGTTGCCTACACGGTATAATGCACTTGATCGAGGATCACGCAAGAGCGGCACAGATACCGATAAGGTTTGCGGCAACAAAGCTTGTTGAGGGTGACAGTCGTATACTTGAAGCACTGAAGCTTGATTCGAACGAAAAAGAGATCCTTGAACGAATAATAGTCCAAATGGAAGAGGAGCGTGGCATGGACCGTGCCGCCGCTATCGCCGATATGCGTTTTTCGTTTATATCCGAGCTGGTAGAGAACACGGTAGTAAGACCACGTGAGAGCAAGGAACACGCAAGAAGCCGAAAAATAGACCGCATACTTACTGGAAAATACACGGCGATCCCTACTTTTATAGGAATTATGGCACTTGTGTTTTTCCTGACGTTTAATGTCATCGGTGCAGGGCTTCAGACGCTTTTGGAGCAAGGTATAGAATGGCTGACGGGAATTACGGATGCAGCCTTTACTTCATGGAATGTAAATGAGGTCATTCATTCGCTCGTTATTGACGGCATTTTTTCGGGGGTTGGAAGCGTTCTCAGCTTTTTGCCTATTATAGTAACTCTGTTTTTCTTCCTGTCTCTTTTGGAGGACACAGGATATATGGCACGTGTCGCATTTGTTATGGATAAGCTGCTTCGAAAGATAGGACTTTCGGGCAGAAGTATCGTTCCTATGCTGATAGGCTTCGGCTGTACCGTGCCGGGAGTTATGGCAAGCCGAACATTGCCGTCGGAGCGTGACCGCAAAATGACGATAATGCTTACGCCGTTTATGAGTTGCTCGGCAAAATTGCCGATATACGGATTTTTTACCTCTGTATTTTTCCCCAACAGTGCCGCTTTGGTGATGATAGGACTGTATTTCGGAGGTATTGCCGTCGGAATACTTACAGCACTTATTTTTAAGAATACTCTATTTAAGGGTGAGCCTGTTCCTTTTGTAATGGAACTGCCCAATTACCGTATGCCCGGGCTGAAGAATGTCGTACAGCTACTTTGGGAGAAGTCGAGGGATTTTTTGCAGAAGGCGTTTACGGTGATCCTGTTGGCGACTGTTGCAATATGGTTCTTGCAAACATTCGATTATCATTTGGGAATAGTTACCGACACCCGTTACAGTATTCTTGCCGTTGTGGCAGGATTTATCGCACCGATATTCTCCCCCTTGGGATTTGGAGATTGGAGGATATCGAGTGCATTGATCTCAGGATTTATAGCAAAGGAAAGTGTTGTTTCGACACTTAACGTGCTTGTAGGCTCGACAGATGCAATAAAAGAGATATTGCCGGTTTCGGCAGTTCTTCCTCTGCTCGTGTTCTGTTTGCTTTATACACCTTGCGTGGCGGCGGTTGCCTCGGTAAAGCGTGAATTGAACAGACGGTGGGCGGTAGGTATAGTCTTCGGACAGTGTGCGATAGCGTGGCTCTGTGCCATGGCGGTGCGACTTGTTGTTCTCTTGGTGGAGGCACTTGTATAATGAATCTGCCGAGTATAATAATACTGATAATAGTCATAGGAGTTCTTGTTTGGGCTTTTATGACTTATCGGAAAAAGGGAAGCAATTGCTCTTGCGGGGAAAACTGTTCAAAGTGTCAATATGGTGAAAGCTCATGCTGTAAAAAAGGCACGGAGGATAACCCGACTGACAAAAAAGACATAAGCGAAACAAAAAGATCATAGACCAAAAAACAGCAGGTCTGCCGAAATGTGCAGACCTGCGTTTTGTTGTTAAACATTTTTTATGAATTTTCTTTGGGATATGTCAAGGGCTTTAGTGAATCAAAGTTGTTGAGAATATCATTTATATCCTCATCGCCCCACGGGTTTTGTCTGTCGGAAGAACCTGTCGGTCGGGGAGCTTTGTTGGAGTTTTCCGACTGGTTTGAGGATGTACCTTTGGGAATACCGTCAAATGACAGTACCGCACGTCCGTCCTCGAGCTTGAGCTTGGCATCAAATGATTTTCCGCTTTTTGCGGATATAAAACCATTGATAACGGGTGTTTCACCTTCACTCAACAGCAGAGAAGCATTCTGCTTTGATATTGCACGTGAGCAGATAAACATACTTATGCTGAATTTGCAACCGTCTTTATATCCCGAACAACCATACGAACGCTTATAGCGTTTGACCTCACTTCCGCAGACAGGGCATATACCGATGACATCTCCGAAAAATCCCGTATCCGATTCTGATGTATCAGGTGACGATGCTTTGTCAAAAACAGAGGATATTTCCTCTTCTGCAAGACTTATTCCGTCGGATACGCTTATCTCGCCACGGAAAATTTTTTTGAGAGCCTGTCCCATACGGCAGGTCTTGTATTTATCCATTCCGATGTCAAGGTGCTTTAGAGATTCAATTAAGAATATTCCGTCGGGGAGGATGTGGTACACGTCTTTTTTGAGATCTATATACTTGCTCTTTCTTGCGTTGTCTATGATCCCCGTACGAGTAGCCTCTGTTCCAAGCTCAACGCCGTCGAACATTGCCTTGTATTCCTCCATATCGTTAGCACCCACGGAGTCCATATAAGCCGCACTTTCGTCACTGCCGTCAGCGGCAGATCTTTCTTCTCTGAACGGGTTTTTGAGATAGTTGTTCAGCGTCTCGATAGTGTAGTGCTTTGGCGGAGTCGTTTCCTTTTCGAGCGGCTTGAAATTATGATTTACAAGGTCTCCCTTTGACAACTTCGGAAGAATCTTGTCTTTTTGCAAATAGTCGTCGTATTGAGTCCATCCCTTTTCGAGTATCGTCATGCCTTTCAGGACGAAATCCTCATAGTCTCCGACACGTATGGTTATCTCGGTCTTTGATATTATGCAGTCGGCAGAGCAGAAAACTGCAACAAACCGCCTGAATACAGTTGAATATACCTTAAATTCGTCCTCGGTAAGCTGCGACTTTGACGGGATCCTATATGTCGGGGTAAGTGCAGAGTGAGACTCGATCTTAGCATCGTCAAAGATAGTCTTTGAATCTTTAAATTCAAGAGGATATCCGAGATTTCGGCAATTCGCTATTATCTGTTTGATCTTGTCTTTTTCTGCGGTCGCAAGGTATTCGGAGTTTGTTCTCGGATATGTCAGATATCCTTTTTCGTAAAGTCCCTGAACTATCTCGAGGCTTTGTGCCATTGAAATTTTATATTTTTTACCGAGAACGTTCTGTAATTTTGAAAGAGAATAGAGCTTTCCGGGTGCAAGCTTGTCTTTTTTGTTCTTTACCGAGGTTACGACGGCATCGGCAGAGTTGTACTTTTTACATAGCTCAAGAGCCGAATTTGCCTCTTTATCCGAAAATTTCTTTTTGCTCGTAAGCTCAACGATCTCGCCGTTTGTCTCCTCACGGCTGACTATTGCAAAATATTTGCCGGGTACAAAATTTTTTATCGCCATGTCTCTGTCATATATGGCACGGACGATGGGAACGATCACACGTCCTACACGGAGCAGAGAACCGCACCTCAGCGTTGCATATCGGGTGAAGTTTACACCGTATAGCCAATCTATGTATGTTCGTGCAAAGCCCTCGTTTGCAAGATTTTCGTATTCGCTCTCGTCTTTCATTTCGGTAAGAGCCTTTGCTACTGTCTGAGGTGTTTGGTCAGGCAACCACAGACGCTTAAACTGTTTTTTGCTCTTTAAAGCGTGGCTTACACATAGTCGAACGATGATCTCACCCTCACGGTCGGCGTCTCCTGCGTTTATTATTGTGTCCACATCTTCTCGGTTGCACAGTGACGAGATAAGCTCGAATTGACGTGCCACACCTGCATCTACTCTGCCACCCTCGACCTTTTTTAACTCGAATTTGAACTGCTTTGGAAGGCAGGGAAGATTTTCCATAGTCCAGCGGGGCTTTGTATCTTTATTTTCCGAATAGGACTCAACATCTGCCAACGAAAACAAATGACCGAACGCCCATGTTACGATATATCCGCAACCGTCGTAGTATCCGTTGCACTTACGCATCTTGGTGTCCGATACGCTTTCTATACCTGCAACTATGTTTCTTCCGAGACTTGGCTTTTCAGCGATGATCAGTTTCATTGGTATATCCTTTCCGTGTTGTTTTCACTATTGATTTTAACATATAAATTGCTTAAAGTCAATTTTATAACTACAAAAAAGCTCTCTCAAAGTGAATTTAAGAGAGCTTTTTTAATATTCAGTTTTATCATTCCAAAACGTCAGGGGGAAGGGGAACGGTCGTGTCCTTTCTGATGCTTGCCAAAGCTCCGTTTGTGTATGTTATGATATACGAGTCTCCTTTGTCGGTTTTGTCGCCCTTTGTTGAGTATGGGGTAACATTGAACACAACAGTGCCGACCGTCGGAACTCCTTTGATCGTAAGGGCGTACAGAAAACCCGAATCGGCTGTGTATTCTGATGTCACACCTGTCTCGGCTGATGCGATGATCTTTGAATATACTACCGAGGTCTCGTTCTCCCACGATTTGTTGTGACCTAGGGCAGTTACCTTAAAGCCTACACTTGTATAGTCTGTGCCGTCCACGGAGGCAATAAATCTCACGTTTAACTTGTCTGCGACCTTTCCGTCATCAACTTTTTTAAAAGCAGTGGACTTATGGGAAGCTTCTGTTGCCGAAACCGACATTATGCTTAAAGAAACGGTTACGGTAACAGTCAGCAATGCAAGCAGTAGTGCAATTATTTTTGTAGCTTTCATGTAAAATACTCCTTATGTTTGTTGTGTATTACTTGTGAAATTCATCGCAGATAGGTGACTGCATAAATTCCACGATATCCTTGCCTTCACTAAGAGCGATCCAGAGTTTTATATATACAGAGGGAAACGTTGAGCCGACAAGCTCGATTATTTTGTTGGCTTTAAAACCCAGAGACGAGGCGTACACAGACCCGCTGCGGGCATTGGTCAAAAACATTGGAATGTTCTTGTTGGTGGCTTCACGGCAGAATTTTATGAAATTTTCACTTGACGTATTGAGCGTTGCCGAATGGTAGGGACGTATGATTATCGCACTGATCTTGTTTAAGTCGTATGGATAGGTGTTGCAGGGATATGAATCTATTACTGCGATCCTCGGGTCATCACAAAGTGTGAAATCAAGAGCTTTCTTTTTCTGATCTACCCTGAAGGTGCTGATCTTGCTGTTTAAGCTTATCGTTTTGTCACTGTATGAATAATAGGCAAAAGCGTCGCCGTCAAGATCGTATACCGCATCGTCACCTTCTCTGTGACAGGTAAGATGTGTTGAGGACAGTATGCAGCCATTCTCCGAGTCGGTGTTTCGGTATGAAACAAAAACACCGCTCTGTGCATTTTTGATAAATGCCACTGCCGCTTCAAAATTCTCTGATCCGTTTGAACGGCTGTCGTCAAGAGGATAATTTGCCGAAACGAGAACTACGGGAATAGGCGTGTCGCCCAAAGCAAAAGCAAGTGCGGCGGCACTGTATTGCAAAGTGTCTGTTCCGTGTGTAACTATGATCCCGTCAAAGCCACCCGACAGGCTCTCCTTTACGGTCGAGATAAGGAGATTAAGCTCCTTTGCACTTAGATTCTCACTTAATATCGTATAAGGAGATAGAGCAGAGAAGCTCACCGGGTTCGGGATATTCTCACAATACCGTCTTATCAGCTTATATCCATGCCGAGCATCTTTTATGTTACTTATAGAGTCGGTAGATATAACACCGTCTTTTTCACTGCTTCCGATCGTTCCGCCTGTAAAAATAACAAGTATGTTCATTACCTTATACCGCCCTTTCTTTAAACATATTATTTGCACTATGTAGTAAAATAACCGCATTGCTTTGCAATGCGGTTATTTTATGCGAGTGTTCACAACTTGATACACCGTCGTGTAATGAACAACCTGGAGCTGATGGCCGGACTTGAACCGGCGACCTGCTGATTACGAATCAGCTGCTCTACCAACTGAGCCACACCAGCGAAAGCTTCGCTGTAAGATACCTTACCAAACGCACATAATTATAGCCGAAAAAGATTCATTTGTCAATAGATTTTTGCAAAAACCTTCAACGATATTGATTTTGAAAAAAATCTGTGGTAAAATGATGGCGGTCATATTTGAGATGTTGATCTTCGTCTCTTTTGTTTCTATTTGTAAAAAGGCGGTTTGATTATGAATTTGTGTGATGTAAAAACTGTTAAAGATATAATGGCGATGTTTGGATTGAATTTTCAAAAGAAATTCGGTCAGAACTTTCTTGTCAACCGTTCTGTCGTTGAGGATATCGCCGACAACTGCTGTGATGACGCAGACAGCACTATTTTGGAGATCGGTCCCGGTATCGGTACGCTTACACGTGAGCTGGCACAGAGATATAAAAATCTCGTTGCCCTTGAAATAGACAGGGGATTTATTCCCGTGCTTGGATATACGCTTGGGGAATTCAACAATACCGCTGTCATAAACGAGGACGTTATGAAGGCGGATATCGAAAAGATACTTGCACCGTATTTTGAAAAGGGTAAGGTTTCGGTGTGTGCAAATCTTCCCTACTATATTACAACACCTATTTTGATGAAGCTTCTTGATTCGGGTCTGCCGTTTGATTATATTACAATAATGATCCAGTCAGAGGTTGCAAACAGACTGTGTGCCAAAGCAGGTACACGTGATTACGGAGCGATCACGGCGGTGCTTGGATATTACGGAGAGGCGGAAAGACTGTTTAAGGTCGAGCCTTATAATTTTGTACCTCCTCCAAAGGTCACTTCGGCAATAGTAAGAATAAAGCTCTATAAGGATAAGCCATACAAGCCCTTGAGCGAGGACTGCTATTTTAAAACCGTCAAGGCGGCATTTGAACAGAGAAGAAAGACCCTGCCAAACGCACTTTCTGCGTTCTTTGCAGATATAGACAAAGAAAAGCTCACCCAAGCCGTCATCGACTGCGGTTTTTCTGCCGATATAAGAGGAGAGAAGCTCAACGTCGGGGATTTCTGCCGACTGTCTGACAGGATATATCAGATACGACAGGAAAGATAAAATTTTAAACGATTCTGAAAATGGAAATTTTATATGAAAATAAAGACATAATAGTTTGCATAAAGCCGATAGGCGTTTTGTCGGAAGAAAGTGACGGAGCAGAGAGTCTGCCGAAAATGCTTTCCGCTTACCTTGAGAAAAAGGGAGAGGCGGGGCAGATATTTACGGTACATAGGCTTGATGCAGGTGTAGGCGGAGTTATGGTGTATGCAAAAAACAAAAATGCGGCAGCCGAGCTTTCACGTCAAATTCAGGAAAGAACATTTGAAAAAGAATACCTTGCCGTTGTTGAGGGGATTCCTACAGAAGCGTCGGGAAGCATGACCGATCTGCTTTTTCGGGATTCGGCAAAGAATAAAAGCTATGTCGTAAAACGTATGCGAAAGGGAGTAAAAGAGGCAAAACTCGATTATGAGCTGCTCGCAAGTGTTGAAGAAAATAACGCAGGCGGAGAGGCTTGCGAAAGGTCGTTAGTAAAGATATTGCTCCATACAGGCAGAACACATCAGATACGTGTGCAGTTTTCTTCAAGGAATATGCCGCTTTGCGGAGACAAAAGGTACGGTTCGAGAAACGCCGCAAAGGATTCGGCAATAGCACTCTTTTCATACAGACTTACGTTCAAAATGCCGAACAAAAAGGAAAAAGTCACAT
>JAFPCR010000098.1 GCA_017390195.1 Clostridia bacterium
GATGTTTTTTGTCGGCTTATATATCCGTCATAGCTCAGATCGTTTTCGCCGTCAACAAACCTAAAAGACATATGAGCATCAGCCCAGTTGGACTCCAATTTATCAAAGTCTGTGTTTATCTGGATAACAGGCATTCCAAGGTCAACTACGACTTCCCTTTTTTCCTCAAAATTGCAATCGTTACAGTGTCTGCTCTCTTCACCTGCCTTTTTTATCTCAGCAGCGGTGACAGTCTTCCATTCCGAGAAATCGTGTCCTCGGGGCGGGACAAGCTTTTCGCTGTCCTCAACTCTCTTTCCGCAGATCTGACAGACATGCGAAACCGTTCCGTACGATGTGCAGGTAGCATACTCAACTTCATCAGTGTAGATATGCACAAAATTATACATCAACAAAAATATAATTCCGAGAAGTAGCGACACTCCAACCGCTATCCACGAGATCATTTTGCTTTTTTTGTGCGAGTATTTTCTCAATCCGGCCATAACATCCTCCGTTAATTTTGATATATTAATTTATCTCAAACAGTTTGCAGGCATTGTTGTACGTCATATCTATTATATTTTCAACATTTGTATTAAGTATATCGGCAATTACCGAAGCAGTATTTATCATAAGTGCCGAGTTGTTAAGTTTGCCTCTGAACGGATGTGGAGCAAGATACGGAGCGTCGGTCTCGATCAAGATCCTGTCGCTTGGTACAACGGCAACAGCCTCCTTCACCTTTTGGGCGTTTTTAAAGGTAACCGTTCCCGAAAAAGAGATGTACCAGCCATATCTGCACAGCTGAGAAGCCATTTCAGCACTTCCGCTGTAACTGTGAAAAACTCCACGTAAACCGTCATACTTACGCACAGTGTCAAAACAGTCTCCGTGTGCCTCACGGTCATGGATAATGACCGGCAGCCCCATACTATCTGCTATATCCATCTGTGCCGCAAAATATTGCATCTGCTTTTCCTTCGAGCCGACTACGTTTTCACCCGAAAGATAATGATAGTCAAGCCCGATCTCCCCGATAGCCACGATCTTGTTTTCTTTTCTGCTTTTAAGAAGGTGCAAAAGCCGTTTTATCTCAGAGTCCATGTTTTCAAGCGACAGACAGTCCTCGGGGTGAATACCGATAGCGGCATACACTTCCGGATATTTCACTGCTTGTGCTATTGCAGACATAGCGTTGTCCATATTTGTTCCAACATTTATAATACGTCCAACACAAGACGTACCGTGTAAGATATCATTTAAAATATCATCCGCCCCACCCTCATGCTCGTTATCAAAACGTTTGTCAAAATAGTGCGCATGAGAGTCAAAAAGTTTCGTATTCATAACTTAGGACGGATACCGTCAACGAATTCTTTCACCCAAAGGGGTGTCGTCCGACAGGAATATGACTCTTACCTTATCGGTATCTCCGCCTGACGCAAGGATCATTCCGTTCGACTCGATACCGCAAAGCTTTGCAGGATTAAGGTTGGCAACAAGAACGATCTTCTTACCGATAAGTTCGTCGGGGGTATAGAAGTTGGCTATTCCCGACACGACCTGCCTCTGCTCGTAACCAAGATCAACACGTAATTTGAGGAGCTTCTTGGATTTTTCAACCTTTTCGCACTCAATTACCTGTGCAGTACGCAGTTCGACCTTCATAAAATCTTCTATGCCGATCTTGGCAAGTCCCATCTGCTCTTCTTTCTTTGCGGAGTTTGCCTTTTGGTCAGCCTCGGCAGCCTTGATCTCGGCTTGTCTGATCGCCTCAAGCTCTGCAAGCTTCTTCTCCTCGTCAATGCGTGCAAACAACACTCTTGACGCTCCGAGCTGTGTTCCTACAGCTATCTTTCCAAATTTTTCAGAGATGCCGATCTCATTGAAAGATACGCATGTTCCACATCCGAGCATTTCGAGTATCTCTGCCGAGGTCTTAGGTATGATCGGAGCAAGCATCACTGCTCCCCATCTTATAGACTCGGCAAGATTATAAAGAACCGTTCCCAATCTCTTGCGTTTGCCATCATCCTTAGCAAGTGCCCACGGAGTTGTCTCATCGACATACTTATTTGTACGGCTTAACATATCAAACACGCACGAGAGTGCATCTGAGATACGGTAGCTGTCCATATTTGATATATATCCTTTATAGCTCTTTACACAGGTGGATATAAGATCACTGTCTATATCCTCTGCTTCGTCATGCTCAACGACTACACCGTCAAAATACTTTTTATACATATCAACGGTTCTCTTGACGAGATTTCCGAGATTATTTACCAGATCGGTGTTGTATCTCTTGATCACAGATTCATAAGTGATACTTCCGTCATTCGCATACGGCATTTCCGAAAGAGCATAGTAACGCACACCGTCAACCCCGAAATGCTCTGCCAAACTATCGGCATAGATAACATTTCCCCTTGACTTTGACATCTTGTCAGTTCCGAAGTTGAACCACGGATGTGCAAATACCTTGCGAGGAAGCGGCAGGTCAAGTGCCATAAGGAATATAGGCCAATATATCGTATGGAATCTGAGAATGTCCTTGCCGATAATATGAACGTCGGCAGGCCAATATTTCTTGAAATGCTCCGACTGCTCTTCAAACGACTTGTCGGGATCATAACCGAGAGCGGTGATATAGTTGACAAGGGCATCAAGCCATACATATACTACGTGCTTGTCATCAAAATCGACAGGAATTCCCCACTTAAATGACGTTCTGGATACGCACAGATCCTGAAGTCCTGCTTTGATAAAATTGTTTACCATTTCCTTCTTTCTGAGTTCAGGCTCAATGAAATCAGGATGCTTTTCTATATGCTCGACAAGACGTTCTACATAGTTGCTCATCTTGAAGAAATATGCCTCTTCTCTTGAATGCTGCACCTCTCTGCCGCAATCAGGGCATTTTCCGTCAACTATTTGCGTCTCTGTAAAGAAGGACTCGCAGGGAGTGCAATACCAACCCTCGTAATATCCCTTGTAAATGTCGCCCTGCTCGTAGAATTTACGGAATATCTTCTGAACCGCCTTGACGTGATTTTCGTCTGTTGTGCGGATAAAATAATCGTGCGATGAATTCATAGAACTCCAAACGCCCTTTATTTCGTCTGCGATCTTGTCAACATACTGTTTGGGTGTTATTTTAGCCTCATTTGCAAGATTTTCTATCTTCTGACCGTGTTCGTCTGTTCCGGTACAGAAAAACACGTCATACCCTCTTGCTCTTTTATAGCGTGCAACAGCATCTGTTGCAATGACCTCATAGGTATTTCCGAAGTGAGGCTTGCGTGATGCATATGCAATTGCGGTCGTTATATAAAACTTTTCACTCATTTTATCTCCCCCGATGATTCGATGTATAAATTCAATTTAATATTTTTTTAAAGTTATTATACCATTATAACAGAAAATAACTCCTTTGACAATAGCGGTTTCTAAAAAAGATATCTATTTTTGATTTTTTGAATTAAGCTTTAAAAATGTGGAAAACATATTTTCAAAAGATATTTTTTGGAAAGGTTGAAGTAAAAAATGAATGTCATTCGCTCATCTTCAGAAGAACAAAAGATCAGCTCAGCTCAATTGTTCGCTCAGGAATTTTTCCTTGCAGTCTGCGGCGGCGTCGGGTATTATGCACTCGAAATACTCTACCGTGGATACTCACACTGGACTATGGCAGTATGCGGTGCTGTCGGTTTTTGTGCCATATACCGCATGAATACAAGATTAAGGAACTACGATGTGCTGATACGTGCATTATTCGGTGCATTGATAATAACAATTTGCGAATTCAGCACAGGCTGTGTCGTCAATCTTTTGCTTGGCTGGAACGTATGGGATTATACAGATGTACCTTTTAATTTCCTAGGTCAGATATGTCTGCCGTTCTGCATGATGTGGTTTATACTCTCGGTTCCTTTGTGCATAATATGTAGCGGAATACGAAACAGGGTATTTAAACACGCCGATAACACCGAAAGCATCGGCTCGGAAGCATTGTCCGAAAAGGGCTGATCATACCTTTTTCATACAGTTATATATTCGGAGGAAAAAATGATAAATCATAGAAAATGTGCAATTATAGGTTGCGGGTTCGTTGGGGCAACTACGGCTTATTCGCTTATGCAGAGCCACCTGTTTTCGGAAATGGTCCTCATAGACATTAACGAGAAAAAAGCACAAGGCGAGGCAGAGGACCTCAATCACGGACTTCCCTTCAATTCGCCTATGGATATATATGCCGGCACATACGCCGACCTGCATGATGCTTCAATAATAATCATAACCGCAGGTGCAAACCAAAAACCGGGTGAAACGAGAATAGACCTCGTTCGCACAAATGCCGATATCTTTCGTTCGATCGTCAGTAAAATAGTTGAACAAAACACCAAGGCGATCTTGCTTGTAGTTACAAACCCTGTAGACGTTCTTTCCTATGTAACGCTGAAGATCAGCGGTTATCCCGCAAACAGAGTTATAGGCTCGGGAACCGTACTTGACACAGCACGTCTCAAATACCTTGCGGGCAGAAAGCTCGGTGTTGACTACCGAAACGTACACACGTTTATTATCGGTGAACACGGAGACAGCGAGCTTGCAGTATGGAGCAGTGCGAATGTTTCGGGAATAGACCTCGACAAATACTGTGAGGCAAACGGAATAGATTCAAGCAAGGATGCACTCCATGAGGTATACGACAACGTAAAAAACAGTGCGTATAAGATCATCGAGAACAAAGGAGCTACCTATTACGCCATTGCGGAATCGGTACGCCGAATAGTTTCAGCCATAATACGTGATGAGGATACGATCCTCCCTGTGTCGACTTATGTTGAAAACTATCACTCGATAAGTGATATCACAATGAGCCTTCCCTGCATCGTCGGAAGGAGCGGCATTAAAAAGGTTCTTGAGATTCCTCTTGACGATCACGAATTGTCTGCCCTCAAAAACTCCGCAAATACACTAAAAGAAGTCGTAAACAGTCTTGATTCTGCCGTTATGGTCTGACGGCAATGAAAATAAAAACGGTTGCCGAAAAATTCCGGCAACCGTTTTTATTTTCAAAACTTAGTCAGCGTATACGCTAACCTGTTTCTTTGTCTTTGTCTTCTGCTCAAATTTAACCTTACCGTCAATAAGAGCATAGAGGGTATCATCGCTTCCGATTCCGACATTGTTACCGGGTCTTACAGCGGTTCCTCTCTGTCTAACGATAATGTTACCTGCTACAACAGACTGTCCGTCAGATTTCTTTACGCCCAAACGCTTGGACTCACTGTCACGGCCGTTCTTTGTAGAACCAACACCCTTTTTGTGAGCAAAGAACTGCAAACTGAGTTTCAACATTATCCAGTACCTCCATAATAAATTTTTACTCTCGGATCAATACGAAAGTGTCTTGATGCAGTGACTTTATGCCTCTTCATAAGGCAGATCGATTACATCGACCGAAAGATAGTCGTAATACTCCTCTGTCAGATCATTTAATTGGTAATAATACCCCATGATAAGACCCGAAGCGGCAAATCTCTTACGCTCGTCGCCCTCAAACTCAGGCAACGCCGCTTTGACCTTGACCTTGACATCGGTCGTCTCCTCGTCGATATCGTAATCGACTTCAGACATAAAACCGAGTTCGATCGAGTTGATTATCAACATTGTCATAGATGACAACGCTGCGCAAAGTATATCGTCTCCCGATTCTCCGTAACCTGTATGTCCCTGCTCTTTGAAGCCGTAGAACACTCCACCGCTTCTAAAAAAAACGATTTTAGTCATTTTTCAGTTAAGCCTCGATCAGCCTTCGATCTTTGCGATCTGAAGCTTTGTGTAAGGCTGTCTGTGACCGATCTTCTTCTTCTCGTTCTTCTTGGACTTGTACTTCATAACGTAGATCTTCTTGCCTTTGCCGTTTTTGAGTACATTGGCAGTAACCTTGGCACCCTCAACTGTAGGAGCACCGACCTTATAGTCATCACCGATAGACAAAGCCTTAACGTTGTCGAAAACAACTTCGTCTCCATCGTTGACATCAAGCTTCTCAACGAAAATAATATCTCCGTCGGTAACCTTGTACTGCTTTCCGCCTGTTTCAATAATTGCGAACACGAAAAGCACCTCTCTTTCATCTTTAGACTCGCTATTATGGCAACAGTCAAACGACTGTATTTAAAAACCATTTTTATGCGGCAAATCATTATAACACACAGAATCTCGGCTGTCAATAGTTTTTTTACTTTTTTTGTGAAAATCGTGCAATTATTGCGTTTTATTTCGCATCAAACCAATTTTCGCCCATTGCCGCATCCGCTTCAAGCGGAACAGATATAGAAACGGCATTTTCCATCTCTTCTACCAAAATGGTCATAGCCTCGTCTGCACAGTTCTTGTTTGCCTCGATCAACAGCTCGTCATGAACCTGAAGTATCAGCGATGCGTCGATACCTCTCTGTACCAGCCTGCGGTGTACGTTTATCATTGCTATTTTTATTATATCCGCCGCACTTCCCTGTATCGGGCTGTTCATGGCAATACGTTCTCCGAAATGCTGAAGATTTTTGTTTTGTGCAGAAAGCTCGGGAATGTATCTTCGACGGCCGAGCATAGTTGTAACATACCCCTGCTTTTTAGCTTCCTTTACCACATCGTTCAGATATCTGTTTATTGCGGGATAGCTTGCCAAATAGCTTTCGATATACTTTTTTGCCTGCATTCTGCTTATACCGAGATCCTGAGACAAAGAAAAATCACCTATTCCGTATACTATTCCGAAGTTTACCGCCTTTGCCCGCTTACGAAGCTCGGGTGTTACGGAATCGATATCAACGCCGAAAACAGCCGCTGCCGTGGAGGTGTGGATATCCTCTCCGCTGCGAAAGGCATCTATCATATTTTGGTCACCCGAAATATGTGCCAGCAACCGAAGCTCTATCTGCGAATAGTCGGCATCAAGCAAAACATAATCGCTGTTTTTGGGAAGAAAATATTTTCTCAGTTCACGTCCGAGTTCGGTTCTTATCGGAATATTCTGGAGGTTCGGCTCGGTCGAAGAAAGTCTTCCCGTCGCAGTTCCCGTTTGCTTGAAATTGGTATGGACTCTGCCGTCATCTCCTGCCGCCTTCAAAAGCCCGTCAACATATGTGCTTTTCAGCTTTGCGACCTTTCGGTATTCGAGAATATCGTCTATTATAGGGTGATACGGACGTAATTTTTCAAGCACCTCGGCATTGGTAGAATATCCCGTTTTGGTTTTCTTTCCCGAGGGAAGACAGAGCCGTTCAAAAAGAACCTCTCCGAGCTGCTTCGGAGAATTTATGTTAAATTCTCCGCCTGCGTAAACATAGATCCTTTCTGCAAGCATATCTCCCGTTTGAGCAAGCTTTTCGCCGTATGCCTTTATGCCGTCACGGTCTATATAAAACCCTTTCTCCTCCATATCACACAAAACCTCCGCCAACGGCATCTCTATCTTTTCCATAAGCTCAGACTCGCCGCTTTCGGATATTCTGTTCTTTATTACAGGATATAACTCATAAATATATACTACATTGGAAATCGATTCCGAATAGGTCTTTTTCAGTATTCTTGAAACCAGCTTCGGCATATCATACCCCGACATATTGGAGTCAACAACATATGCGCCGAGCATAACGTCATATCCGAAATTTCTTTTACCCGTAATATGATATAGATTCTTGCAATCATAGCAAACACATTCATGGCTTTCAATAAATTCGGCACTCACGTCGTCGGAATAATAAATATTTTCTCCGTCAAAAAGAATATATTTTTCCCCGTCAAAGCTGACCGAGACCGTAACGCCCGTGGCTATACTGTCAATTTTTTTGTCGGAAATAGAATATTCGTTCTCAGACTCAACGCTTCCCGTTTGCTCTGCGGAAAGACCGAACTTATCTATAAATTTTGAAAATTCCAAGCGTTTGAATAATTCATATGTCCTCGCACGGTCTATTCCGTGATACTCGATATCGGCAAATTCTATATCAAGCGGAACCTCGCAAAAAATAGCAGACAGTTTTTTTGACATATACGCACTGTCCTTGCCATTTTCAAGCTTTGCTCTAAGAGACGGTGTGTGGTTCGCCTCGGGAAGTCGCTCATAGAGACCGTCAAGCGAACCGTATTCCTCAATAAGCTTCAAAGCAGTCTTTTCACCTATCCCGGCAACTCCGGGAATATTATCAGAGCTATCTCCCATAAGAGCCTTTACATCTACAAATTGCGACGGAAGCACTCCGTACTTTTCTTTGAACTTTTCCTCAGACATATCGATCGTATCGGTGTTTGTGGCAAGCAACACGTGGACATTTGGATCTATAAGCTGTAACGAGTCACGATCGCCTGTCATAATGTACGCTTCATATCCCTCACGGTCTGCCATGGTGGCAATAGTACCGAGAATATCGTCTGCCTCATACCCTGCTTTTTCAAGCACAGAGAATCCAAGTGCCGAGGCACACTCCTTTGCTATCGGAAACTGTTCCGCAAGCTCGGGCGGCATAGGTCTTCTCCCTGCCTTATAACCGTCATACATATTGTGCCTGAAGGTAGGCTCTTTCAGGTCAAACGCCATAACGCAATAGTCGGGATTTAGCAGTGCTACCTGCTTTTCAATAATATTTATCATGCCGTAAAGAGCGTTTGTGTTCAGTCCGTCCGCCGTAGTCAAAGCACGTATGCCGTAAAAGGCACGGTTTATTATACTGTTCCCGTCAACTGCAAGTATCTTTTTCATTTATCGTAACTCTCTTTCAGTATTTTATGTCATTACCCAATACTTTACCGAATATAGTATACCACCCAATATACCTTTATGTCAACAAACATACCGCCCGAAAATTCATAATTTGACGTTTTCGATATGAAATATAAAAGGGCCGTTGCCTAAGCAACAGCCCATATTGTATCATATGTGATTTTCGGTTTTATATTTCCGAGCCGATCTCATCATCGTTATCGTCATCGGTATTATTAACTTGTTCAAAATCTTCTTTAGTTGCTCCGCACAGAGGGCATACCCAATCCTCGGGCAGATCCTCAAAGTCAGTTCCTTCGTCAATTTGATTTTCGGGATCTCCGTGCTTGGGGTTATATTCGTATCCGCACAGCTCGCAAACGTAAGTCTTCATTATCAAAAAATTCTCCTTTGTGTCTTTTTGCATATAATATAATAATGCAGCACCCCCATGTTGTCAAGGAATTTTTTCACGGTAATTGTTAAAAGTTTTTGACATTTTACCTGCGAGCAGGACACAAAGCGTCATTGGTCATATCCAAGCACTTAAATCTCAGATCATCAAGCCTTTTCCGACAGAAGCTTAGCCGCAGCGGCTATCATATCTGAAGCACCCACAATACCTAACGAGGCACTGTTTATAACCAGATCGTAATTTTCGAGCTTCCCCCATTTTTTGCCCGTATAGAAATTATAATAATTAGAACGTTTTTTGTCCGTCTTTGCGATAAGCTCAGTTGCCTTTTGCTTGCTTATATTCTGTCTCTCGGAGATCCTATTTATTCTGTCGTTGATATCGGCAAAGACAAATACCTTCAAAACATTCTCTTCCTCCGCCAGAATATAGTCCGAGCATCTTCCTATAATAACACTGCTTTCCTTTCTGTGAATGTTACGTATTATATCAGACTGTGCTATAAAGAGCTTGTCGTTTATCTGAGAGTGTAGCATAGGATTGTAGCCGGGAGATACCGCTATAGAATAAAGTAAGCTTCTCGATGCCATCTCGTCTGCACGTCTGGCACCTTCAAGTGAGATCCCCGATGCCTCTGTTGCCATTTCTATAAGCTGGCTGTCATAGAACGCAACTCCGAGTTTTTCCGCAACCTTTATTCCTATCTCACGTCCTCCGCTTCAGTATTGTCTTGCGATCGTTACAGTAACTTTTTTATTCACGGCTGAAGTTCTCCTTTTCCCTATAATATGTTGTTTACACTTTTTTGCCATTCTTTTTGTAAATATAATACCATATTCCAACTGTTTTGTAAACGCTTTTTGTGTATTTTTATATATTTTTCTCTTGTTTTTTCCTCTCCTCATTTCATTGAAAGGAAGTGAAATCAAAAACGGAAAGACTCAGAAAATTTCTATTTAACGCACTGTTGCTTACCGGCATCTCATTACTGATGCGAACGGTAGATGTAGGGTTTAACGTTTACATCTCCAACAACATAGGTGCTGAAGCTATGGGGCTTTTCTCTCTGATATCGGGAGTTTACGGTTTTGCACTGACGTTTGCGACCTCGGGCATAAACCTCGCCACAACACGACTTGTGGCAGAATCACTTGGCACGGGCGACAACGGACGTGTCAGAGCCTCTATGAAGCGTTCACTCGCTTACAGTATATGCTTCGGCTGTACCGCCGCCATAATCCTGTTTTTGTCGGCAAATCATATAGGGTCTGTCTGGCTCGATGACGAAAGAACCGTAATACCGCTGCGTTTGCTGTCGATTACACTTCCTTTGATTTCGATCACCTCGTGCCTGCGAGGATATTTCAGTGCCGTAAGACGTGTTTATAAAAACGCCGTTTCGCAGGTATGCGAGCAAGCAGTGCGTATCTTTGCCACCGTATATCTTTTATCCGCACTTATCGCACGTGATATAGAAAGTGCGTGTACCGCAATAATAGTCGGCGGTACTTTATCGGATCTTTTGTCATTTGCCGTAATGTACATAATGTACCTGTACGACAGATACAGGCACACGCAAAAAAAACTCACTCAAAGCACAACAGGTCTCACATCTCATCTGTTACACATAGCACTTCCTGTTGCATTCAGCACATACGCCCGCTCCGGGCTTTTGACGCTTGAACACATTCTCATACCGATAGGTCTGCGAAAAAGCGGAAGCTCACGTGGCGAGTCTCTTGCTGCATACGGCACTTTGCACAGCATGGTCATGCCCATCGTTCTCTTTCCATCTGCCCTCATATCAAACTTTTCGGGGCTACTCATTCCCGAGCTCGCAGAATGCAAGGTCCGCAACAACCAAACGCAGATACGATATATAGCGTCACGTGTCTTTCAGTTGTCTCTGCTGTTTTCAATATGTGTATCGGGTATTATGATCTGTTTTTCAAGCGAACTGGGACAGGTAATATATTCGAGCAACGAAGCCTCGTCATATATCAAGCTCCTCGCTCCCCTTATCCCTATCATGTACCTCGATACAACAACAGATTCCATGTTAAAGGGTCTTGGGCAACAACTCTATTCTATGAATATAAACATAATCGACGCATCTCTTTCTGTCCTTTTAGTTTGGATCCTTCTACCGTCCTTGGGTATAAACGGATATATAATAACTATCTTTATTACCGAGATACTCAACGCAACCTTTAGCATAGTTAAACTTATCTCTGTCACAAATATGAAGACCGACACGGTGAAGTGGATCTTCAAGCCACTTGCGTGCATCGTCGGTTCAACATCAGTGTCAAAACTTCTGTTCAGCACTGTATGGCGTTTGCCGCAGAGTGCCTTCTCCCTCACCGTCCACATCACCGTATCGGTCATTCTGTATTTTGTTTTTTGTATAGCCACATTTGCCGTAAGCCGTGACGATATCCGTTGGATAGGCTCGATCCTACACAAAAGCTCTCAAAAGAAGTCTAAACCCGAAAGAGGATCGGACGCTCCGCCATTACTCAATTCGAGTAAGACGAGAAAACAGGCAAAAATTTAAAGTCCTCTATCACTTACCCGCAACACTGATCCCTCTTACGCACACATCAGGAGAGCCGAAAACGGTAAATCCTGCCGACAGACCAAAGTAAACATCATCGGAAAGTGCCTCTATTCGTTTAAGAAGATCAAAGAAATTTCCTGCGATCGTAAACGATTTTATTGCTTTGCCCTTTTCTTTACCTTTTATAAGGAACCCTGCACTCTCAAGCGAGAAGTCTCCCGTAGAGGGATCTACACCTGCATGTAGGCCCTTTAACGATGTTATATATAAACCGTCGGACACTGCCCGAAACAGTGACTCCTTGCATACATTTCCGGCATTTATATAAAAGTTGTAAGGACTGATCGCAATAGGAGATGAGTATCCTCCTCGCTGACCGTTTCCTGTCGATTCTTTTCCCTCCTTTGCTGAGGTCGTCAGATCATAAAGCAGAGTTTTCAACACACCCTTTTCGATCACGTTCTTACGGTATGTCGCAACGCCCTCGCCGTCAAACGATGTCTGCATCATAGCACCGTTTCGCATCGGGTCGTCTGTCAGCGTTACACACTCTGAGGCTATCTTCTCCCCCTCTTTTCCACGAAGGAGCGAGAGTCCGCACTGTGCCGCTTTTGCGGAAAATACAGAGGCAAATGCACTTAATAACATACTCATACATTTTCCCGAAAATACAACATCATAATTCCCGGATTCTATTTCAGAGGCACCGAGCTTTTCGAGTGCCTTTTTTGTAGCCTTTTCGGGAAGCTGTGCTGCATCCTTTTTGTCTATTCCGTCGCAAAAGTCCCCTGCCGAGTCTGTTTCATCTTCTTTTTTAACTACAGATTCAACATATGAATATCCTGCTCCGGTTTCGTTTTCAAGCTCAAGACCGCAAGAATTGCAAATGCCTATCTTTACCTTAAAAGCTCCCATTCCGCTCTGTGTCCCCTCGGTAACGTATTCGCTGCAAGCATAGGTCGCTCTTTGAAGCTCAAGCACGCCGTCCTTTAACTGTGATGCCTCGGGCATAACAAATTTGGGGGAATTGACGCTTTCGTATTTTTTCGAGCCCTCAAATATTCTCACAGGATTGTCACTTTCTATAACCGCCGCATTCGCCGCCGCACGTCTTACGATCGAACGGATTTCCTTTTCAGCAAGCATTTCGGTAGAAGCATATCCCATCCTTCCCTCAACTATACATCTGAAGTTTACTCCTCCCGATACCGACGATGAAAATGACGATATCTCATCCTTCAATGCCTCAGCGGACATCGAGCTTTCCTGCATATAATATAATTCGTAGTCCTTTAGTCCGAGCGTCTTTGCCTCGTCATATGCAATTCTTTTTATTTCTTCAAAATCCAAATCGATCACCACCCATTCTCTAAACAGTTCATCTGCCGCCAACGGTTATTTTCGCAACTCTGATAAGAGGCTGCCCGACATCTGTCGGAACAGAACCCGATGACGAGCCGCACATTCCCTGCCCGGTCGCCAGGTTGTTCCCAACCATATCGATATCCATCAGAATCTTAGAGCCTGTACCGATAAGAGAAGCCCCTCGTACAGGCTCGCATATTTTACCGTTTCTCACCATATAACCCTCTCGCACCGAGAAATTAAACGCTCCTGTCAAAGGGTCTACCGAGCCACCGCCCATTTCCTTTGCATAAAGACCGTACTCGATAGAAGCAATAATATCTTCATTTTTATCAGGTCCGTTGTCTATAAATGTATTAGTCATTCTCGACGTCGCCTCATACGAATAATTTTGACGTCGGCTGTTACCCGTCATCGCCATTCCGAGACGTCTTGAGCCGAGACGGTCTATCATATATTTTTTGAGAACGCCGTTTTCTATCAGGACATTTCTCTGCGTAGGATTGCCTTCATCATCAATATTTACAGACCCCCACGCATTCGGTATCGTTCCGTCATCTATTGCCGTTATCTTTTCATTTGCGATCTTCTGCCCGAGCTTTCCGCACATTTCGGACATGCCTACACCCACCTGTGTCGCTTCAAGCGAATGTCCGCAAGCCTCGTGGAATATAACTCCGCCGAAACCGTTCTCGATCGCCACGGTCATCTGTCCTGCTTTGCAGTAATCTGCCCCAAGATTCACCAATGCCTGTCTTGCGGCATGCTTACCTATGTCTGTGGGGGCTATATTTTCAAACATCTCGAGTCCCATCCCTCTACCAGGTGCACACGAGCCTGTTTGATTTTCACTTGCACCTCGACTATCGTCGGAAGCCACCGCATTAACTGAAATACGTGTTCTTATGTGTCTGTCTGTTTTAAGGAGTCCCTCGCTGTTTGCGACCAATATTGTATGGTCTACCCCCAAAAGTCCTCCCTGAACCTGAGAGATACGTGTATCGGTGTCTATTGCCGCAAAGCACGCCGTTCTAAGTATGTCAGCTCTGCGTGAGATGTCGGCATCACACGGGTTCATACGTATCGGGTGGATATCTGCAACAACACTCGGACGGAGGATTATCGAGGGAGTGCTTCCCTTTATCAAAGCTTCGGCAACCGTAGCAGAAGCAACGGCACGGGCACACGTCATAATACCGTCAAATGATGTATCTGATGTCGAGGCATAAACTGTCTTTGTTCCTACAAAAGCCCTTATTCCTACTCCCGAAATTATATTGTCTCCTACATTTTCTATTTTTTTGTCAAGAAAGCTCATAGATACATTATGAGTGTACTCGGCATAAACCTCAGCAAAATCTGCACCGCCCGAAACAGCGATCTCCAAAGCCTGCTGAATATAATTTTCATTTATAATATACATATTTACCTCGACCTCCCGCAATCTTAATCGCAATTTTAAGTGTCTTTATTTTACCACGTCAAGCATAAAAATACAACACAAACTTGTAATCGCAAATACTTTTTCTTACTGTCTGACGAATACAACCGAATAAACGCATATTATCTGCGTTTATTGTAAATAACCTCTTGAAAAAAACAGGAATTTGAAATATAATATATATAGTATCATAAAAAATAGGAAAAGGAGCGTCTGTTATGTCAGAAACTGCAAATACGAGTACACGCCAAATACTGACGCAGGTCTGTGAGGCACTTCAAGAAAAAGGATACAATCCCGTAAATCAGCTTGTCGGATATATTCTGTCTGAAGACCCCACATATATACCCGATCATAAAAATGCCCGAATTCTCATCACAAAAATAGAACGTGATGAGCTTCTCAGCGAACTCGTTCGAAATTACCTTAATATTGAATAATGGAGTCTACCCGATTTGATTTGCATTGATTTAAAAAGCGGAAATACTGTAACTCCGAATTTTCCTACAGTTCTGTGTATTGGAAATTTCGACGGAGTCCATATAGGACACCGTATGTTGATCGAGCGTACAGTGTCACGCTCAAAGGAATTAAAAAAACAATACCCAAACCTCCGAAGCGGTGCTTGGTGCTTCGATTCACTTACTTCTGCCTTTTTTGCAAATGACGTTTTGGCAATTACGTCAAACGCACAAAAATTACAGCTTTTCTCAGAACTCGGACTTGATTGCGTTTTTATCGCAAATTTTGAGAGCATGAGAAACATGCCCGCCTCGGAATTTACAGATGAAATTTTAAAAAAGCAATGCAACTGTATTCACGCAGTCTGCGGATTTAATTTCAGATACGGACGATTCGGTGCGGGTGCTTCCGAAGACCTCAGCCTTGCTTTTGACGGAAACTGCGATATCATAGAACAGGTAAAGATCAACGATGCGTCGGTAAGCTCAAGCAATATAAGAAGCCTTATCCGTGACGGAAATGTCGAATTTGCCGCCAAAATGCTCGGCAGACATTTTGATATTTCTTCCGAAGTATGTCACGGAAAAACTCTCGGCAGAAATCTCGGATTTCCTACGGCAAATCAAATAATACCCGAAAACTCCATAGTTCCGAAAAACGGAACATACGCAACATATATAAAAAACGATGGACAAGTCTTGCGTGCAGTTACGAATATCGGTATACGCCCTACGTTCGACGACGGTAACAAATTAAGCTGTGAGACCTTTATAATCGGATATAACGGTGACCTCTACGGCAAAAGCATTACCGTATATTTTCTCAAACGTCTGAGAAATGAAAAAGCCTTCTCGTCTGAACAC
>JAFPCR010000099.1 GCA_017390195.1 Clostridia bacterium
GTGGAGAATATTCGGCAGAGGAGTGTTTGCTCCGGGGCAGGGGATCTTTCCAAAATATACGTCGGGAGTATATGCGGACGGTCATTTTATAGTGGGAAGAGGTCTCGGAAATCCTCATTTGATCCCGAGAATCAACAATGATCCTGAGCTGATATTCATTGACCTTTTTTATGACTCGGACAGTGACCTCAGTATAAAGAAAAGTGTACGTACTGTAAGACAAAAACACGCAAAAATCCATTAGATCTATACAGGACTTTTTCCTGAATTTCAAAAAAGAGAGGAAAATTGAAAATGAAGAAATACAACTATATAATAGTGGGAGCGGGAATGTTCGGAGCGGTGTTTGCACACGAGGCGATGGCACACGGAAAGACCTGCCTTATAATCGACAAGCGTGATCATATTGCGGGAAACACCTACACACGTGAAATAAACGGGATAAACGTACATTGGTACGGAGCACACATCTTTCATACCAATAACAAAAAGATATGGGATTACGTGAACAGGTTTGCCGAATTCAACAGATACACAAATTCTCCCGTGGCAATATACAAGGACGAACTTTACAATCTTCCGTTCAACATGAACACGTTCAATAAGATGTGGGGAGTAACGAGACCCGAAGAAGCAAAGGCGATCATAGAGAAGCAGGTTCGGGAGCTTGGTATAGGTGAGCCTAAAAATCTTGAGGAACAGGCACTCCGCCTTGTCGGACGTGACATATACGAAAAGCTTGTAAAGGGTTATACGGAAAAACAGTGGGGACACGATTGCCGTGACCTGCCCGCATTTATAATCAAACGTCTGCCTGTAAGATTCACCTATGACAATAACTATTTCAACGACCGCTATCAGGGTATACCGATAGGTGGATATACCGCAATGGTCGAGAATATGATAAAGGGTGCCGACGTCAGATTAAACTGCGATTATTTTGAGCATAGAGAAGAGCTTGATGCAATGGCAGAGGATAAGGTCATCTTTACCGGACCGATAGATGAATATTACGGTTACAGATTCGGATGCCTTGAGTACCGCAGCCTGAGATTTGAGCATGAAACACTCGAGGATGTTGACAACTATCAGGGAAATGCGGTAGTCAACTACACCGAATATGAAGTACCGTATACCAGAATAATAGAGCATAAGCATTTTGAATTCGGACAACAAAAGGGCACTGTTATAACACGTGAATATTCGAGTGCATGGCAGAGCGGAAGTGAGCCGTACTATCCGATAAACGACCAAAAGAACGGCGAGCTTTTTGCAAAGTACGAAGAGCTTGCAAAAACTGAGAAAAAAGTAATATTCGGAGGCAGATTACCTCAGTACAGGTATTTTGATATGCACCAGGTAATAGAGAGTGCCTTGGATGCGGCAGATAAGGAATTTAATTAAATTTTTTAAATAAAGATAAAATTTTTCAGACCGATGAAACGACAAAATTCCGCCAAATAGCGTTTTTGTTACCGTGCGAGGACAAAAAATGACATTTAAGTTTGCCAAAACAGTGAAATTATTACCACTTTGGCATGCTTATTTGGTGATTTTGTTCCTAAATTAGCTACAAAAGGTAAATGTAGGAAATATATCAAAACTATTGACAAATGATCACTTAAATGGTATAATACGGGCATAGGTGAATATATTATAAATTTAACCTTTTGATGTATAGATGTCGTTTTGAGGTTTACTGTGCTTAAAAACGTTCGATGTTGTCCAAAAGGGGCGTTAATACAGTCGGTTGTGTTTGGTCGGCCGTGTTGGCAGTACATTATTATAATAAATGTCAGCTATAAAATTTATAAAAAAATCATATATAGGAGGTAACTACCATGAAAAAACACACATCTTCGATCGTTAAGATCGCTGTAGTGGCTCTCATTGTTGCGTTGTGCGTTGTTGGAATGTTCACGGTATCTGCATTTGCAAATACTGTCGGACTTACTATAACAAACTTTCAGACTCAGATGAGAGATGGTGGCGATTACAGAGTTGAAGAAGACCTTATTGCTACCGCATTTGCGAGTGTTGTAGTAGGAAACACTGTTTCAATCGACCTTAACAACTACTCAATGTCGGTTGCATACGAAGCCGTATTTACGACAGAGAGAACCGAACCGTCAAACCTCACGATCACAGGTGACGGTGCAGTAACAAGTAACAACGGCGACGGATACCTTTATGAAAAGATGGTTGACGGTACCATTATCACCATTAAAGGCGGTACATACGACATTGTCGCACTCAGCAAGACCGCATCCGAGAACATCACAGTAAATGTTCAGGGCGGTAAATACACTTACGACATTGCAAAAGATACATCTGCAAAGGTTGTATTCCCCACAGGATACACCGTAGCGTACAATGATGCTTCCGGACTTTATGAGTACGGACCGATCGAATACACTATTACTTATGAAAATGTTACAGGTGCAACAAACACCAACCCGACAACCTACACAGTTGAAGATGCGATCACACTCGCAGCTGCAACAAAGGACGGATACACATTTGACGGCTGGAAGGATGCTGAAGGTAACACAGTTACATCGATCGCAGCAGGAACAACAGGAGATATCACTCTCACCGCAGCATGGACGGTTATTGATTACAACATCACATACAACCTTGACGGCGGAACAAATGCTGAAGAAAACCCCGCAACCTACACTGTTGAAAATGCAGTAACATTTGCAGCCCCCACAAAGGCTGGATATACATTCAAGGGTTGGGTAGATGCAAACGGTGACCCCATTACCGGTATCGCAGCAGGAACGATAGGTGATGTAGAAGTAACAGCTACATGGGAAATTGTTAAATATACCATCACATACAATCCCGAAGGCGGAACTACCGATCCTTCTATCGTTGTTGAGTATACAGTAAACGACACTGTTCCGCTCTCTACACCCACAAAGCCCGGATATACATTCGACGGTTGGGTTGACGCAGAGGGCAATAAGCTGACAGAGATCCCTGTCGGCACAACAGGCGACATTACCCTTACTGCTACATGGACAGCAATCAAGTACAACATCATATACAACGGCCTTGACGGTGCAACAAATGCAGAGTCTAACCCCGCAACATTTACTGTTGAGGATACAGTTACATTTGCAGATGCGTCAAAGGTAGGACACCTCTTCACAGGTTGGTTGGATGCTTCGGGAAATCCCATCACAGAGATCCCCGCAGGAACAATGGGTGACATTGAGGTTACCGCTACATTCCAGATCCAGCAGTACACTCTCACTATTATCGAGAGATATGAAGACGGAACAGAACTTTCTCGCACAGAGATCGATATCGACTACGCATCTTCTTACACTTATGCAGTTCAGCTCACAGGTCTCAACTCCAACGTTAAGAACGGATACGTTCCGGACGCATGGGAATTGATCATGGAGTCTATGCCCGCTGAAGCAACGACTGTATATGTCACATTCTATCCTCTCGTAGTTAATACAGAGATAGTTGGAGACAAGGTTGTAGTATCTTACTACGACGGAACCAAGGAAGAGTTTGATATAACTACTGACGAGGTTAAGGATCAACTCAGCAATGTTAGTGGTCAGCTTGAGGCTGCAGACAATAAGATCACAGAGCTTGAATCTACAAACAGCGACTTGGAGGGAAGCATCGCAGCGAACTTCCAGACATTCCTGATAGTATTCATCATTCTCAGTGTAGTTTCACTCGGACTTGTAGTTTGTGTAGTGGTTATCTTCGTAAAGAAGAAATAATCGGCAAACTAAACCGAAACTCAAAAATTAGATAATTAGATAAGATCTAATAATAGCGGGGCTGGGTCTCTTTGACTCAGCCCCTAAAACATTTTTTGCTTGACACATCCTGAATATTTTACCTTGCGTAGCGTACAATATAGCAGAATATCGGCTACATTTCTACATTTTATTGATAAATTATTACAAATTTCCGCATTTTGTTCATTTTTGATATAGACAAAGACATATAATTGTGATATAATAAAAAACAGTTGAGGTTTTGAAAATGCGTTTTTCCCTGTTGCGTTTAGGCCTTTTTACACTTGACAAAATAACACGAAATGTGTATAATGGTGCAGTCGTTGTTTTGACAAGGGTTATAGACAAACAAAAAATATAAGGAGATAACCTGCTTTACAAAAAATATTATGGAAAATGTTATAAATATTCTCGGGATCGTCAACACAGTACTATCGGTGATGTTTGGATTGAGCTTTGCGTACCAGTTTGTATATGCTGTTTTGGCAGTTTTCAGAAAACCCGTAAGTTTTCCCGAAACAGATAAAAAGCACAGATATGCAGTAGTTGTATCTGCCAGAAACGAAGAAAATGTTATCGTTAATCTTATAAAAAGTATAAAATCTCAGACATATCCGTCGGAATTTGTAGATATTTATGTTATCGCAGACAACTGTACTGATGCTACAGCTAAGGTTGCAAGAGATGCAGGGGCATATGTTTATGAGCGTTTCGATATGGAACGTGTGGGCAAGGGATACGCACTTGAATTCTTTTACAATCAGATAAAGGAAAAATGCGGAATAAGATATTACGATGCCTATATCACGCTTGACGCAGATAACCTGCTTGACCGTGAGTATATAACCGAAATGAACAAGGCTTATGACGCCGGACACAAAATTATTACAAGCTACAGAAACTCAAAGAATTTTGAGGACAACTGGATCTCGGCAGGGTATTCAATGTGGTTTATGCGTGAAGCCAAGTTTATGAACAACCCCCGTATGATGCTTAATACGAGCTGTTCCGTGTCGGGTACGGGATATTTGACGGACAGTTCGATAATAGAGGAGAATGGCGGTTGGAACTGCTTCCTTTTGACCGAGGATTTTGAGTTCACCTGCGACCGTATTCTCAAAGGCGATAAGATAGCATATTGTGACAGTGCGATCTTCTATGATGAACAGCCAACAAAGTTCAAGCAGTCATGGACACAGCGTACACGTTGGACTAAAGGCTTTTTGCAGGTTTACCAAAAGAGTGGCAGAGGTCTTATGAGAGGTATGTTTACCGCAAAGGGAAGCAAATTTGCCTGCTATGATATGGCGATGAATATTATCCCCTCGATCATCATTATGCTTATAGAGGTTGCTGTTTGGTCGGCTATTTTGTGTTTGACACTGATCTCAACCCCCGCTGCTATTGGCTGGAAATTGTTTAGTATAGCACTCTCTATTCTCGGAGCATACTTTATGTTCGTGGGAATGGCACTGCTTACGACGATCGTTGAATGGAAGCGTATACACGCCTCGACGTTCCATAAGCTGATCTATTTGTTGACGTTCCCGGTCTATATGGTTACATACGTACCCATCGTAGTCGCAATGGTGTTCAGAAAGGACGTCGGCTGGAAGCCCATACAGCATTCGTCAGTGCTTACAATAGACGATATCGACGAGCAATGTGCCGACAGAGCGGATAAGGACGAAGATAAGGAAACAAAATAATTATTCTTAAATAGTCGTTGCAAATATTTGTAACGACTATTTATATTTCAACATAAAATACTTGCTTTTGACTTGAGTGTAATGTATAATATATTCAAGTTTTAGAGAATGTCGGAGGCATTTGTATGTCCGAGAAAAATAAAGGAAAAAAGAATACAGGTAAGATAATAGCACAAAACAAAAAGGCGTGGCACGATTATTTTATAGATGAAAAATACGAAGCGGGCATCGCACTGTTCGGCACGGAGGTCAAGAGTTTGCGTGCGGGCGGAGTCAATCTCAAGGACTCGTATTGTGAAATAAACGGCGGAGAGCTTTATGCTATAGGTGTTCATATAAGCCCGTACGAAAACGGAAATATATTTAACAGAGAGCCACTGAGAGACAAAAAGCTTCTCATGCACAAAAAAGAGATAATGAAGCTCAATGGATTGGTCTCGCAAAAAGGATATACCTTGATTCCTTTGTCTCTGTATTTTTCGGGTTCTCATGTAAAGGTGGAGGTCGGACTTTGCCGAGGAAAGAAGCTCTATGACAAGAGAGACACCGAGGCAAGAAGAGAAGCAGATCGAGAGATGGATCGCAGAATGAAGGACAAGATAAGAGAATATTGATAGTCTTGCAGATATACCGCACCTTAAAGGACAATGCCAATGTAATTTGCCGTTCTTGAGAGATAAAAATAAAAGATCAAGGCACTCGATCAGGGAAATTTTAAACAAAATTAGTTTCCTTTTGAGAGCCTTTTTCTGTTGACATTCAAATTAGCTTATGATATAATCTTATATGTATAGAATAGTCGAAAAACAATGATCTCGGCTTGGTAAAGGTCAATATTTGCACACGGCGGTAATTTTGACGGACTGTTGCCGATTTCAAAAGAAAGGAATTTTGCAAAATGAAAAAAACACTTGCCCTTATCCTCGCTTTTATGCTCGTTCTTGTAACGCTCGTATCTTGCGGCGGAGAAGCAGAGACCGAATCTCAAAAAGAATCCGAGAGCGAAAGCACAACAGAATCTTCGAGTGAGACCGAATCCTCGACTGAAAGCGGAGAATCCTCCTCTGAGACGGAAAGCTCAGAAACCGAAACCTCCAACAAGGAAAGCTATAATGTTTCCACGTCTTTTTCCGATCTTGACGAGCATATAAAGGTCATTTCGGAGGCACTTACCGTTCGTTCAAGCAAAGATTCATCAGATGATAAGAACGTTGTAGCATATGTAAAAAAGGACGCTGTGTTGCACCGTGTAGCTATTGATGGCGACTGGAGCAAGATCATATATAACGACCAAGAGGCGTATGTTTTCTCAAAATACGTAGTACTTACAAAGACCGCAGACGATAATTACGCAACAGGAACTGTTACTTCGGATGCTGTAAATGTTCGTTCCTCTGCAAATACCGAAAGCAGTGACAATATTGTTGGAACGCTCGTAAAAGGCAATACCGTTTCGGTAGTTTCCTTGATCGACGGCTGGGCAAGAGTTTATTATACAAGCACGATTTCGGGCTACGAGGGTGAGGCTTGGATCAAGGCAACATACTTGAAGATCGAAAATGTCAGCATAGAGACAGAGAAAGGCGAAACAGAATCCGAAACAAGTGAGTCTGAGACCGAATCCGAGTCAACAGAGACAGAGACTAAGCCGGTAAGTGACATTATTTCCGCACTTGAGATGAAGTTCGCTGCTTATGACAGTATTACTGCATCGGACTATACTGTATACGCATCGCAGAGCATGAACGGACAGACCACTGACACTGTTATGCGCACGGTCGCAAAAACAAACTCGACAGAGAACGATGATGTATATATGGCTCTTTATTCGGGCAACGAGACTGAAGAAAAAACTCTGATAGATGAAATGTTTATAATCGCAGGAGTCTGCTGCGACGCAAATGGAAATGAGATCACAGAGGGTGCTCTTTATGACTCATACTCCGATATGTTGCTTCAGGGATATGGAGCTAACGATTACCTGAAGGGCTTTATAGTTGAGCTTGAGAAGAGTGAAGTCAAGCTTGCTCAATTGACTAACGGCGGAAATAAGTTTATGTTCTTACTTGATGTTTCCGAGATAGTTGAAATATATCAGCAGGTCGGATTGAATGTCAACGCAGAAGATTCTTACTACAAAATAGAGTGTGATTTTTCGGGCGATGCTTTTGTTGCAACATTGGATATGTACATTGCAGTAAACGGTGAGGAAGCTCAACCCATTACATTATCCGAACGCATAGTATTGGACGGCATAGACGCTGACGTTCAGTTTCCTGATATAACGGCTGAAAATTGAATTACAATATAAAAAGGTGTGGAGAGATCCACACCTTTTTATATAGGTTATAAAATGTTATCTGCGTTTCCTCTTGTTTAAAAAAGAAAACTTGGGACTTATGCGGTAGATATAAAATGTTATGAGTCGTGTGAGGGCAATGTCGTATATTATAAACACGGCATTGAGCAGGATCACACCTGCGATAATAAAGGGCGTTTTGAGCAGTATCTCGGGGGCGAAAAGATAGAAATACAGGATCGCCGATACCGCCAATGCAACATTGAAAATAATGAGCTTTAAGGCATGGGAAATACCTTTTTTTAGTGCCTCAAGTTTTTCTTTTATGAGAGGATAGTAACCAAGGAATGCAGTGTAAAACAAAGCAGGAGTCTTTTGAGGCAAAAGCAAGAGCGACAGCACAGCCGTTACTGAAAAGACGACCCAAGGATAAGGGCCTCCGACCTCGATGACCGTTACGATGCAGAGCAGAGAAGCGATCGCCGCCATTGACAGATCAAGCACCTCAATAGTTGAGCCGAGGTATAAGATTACTACCGACAAAGCACACATCATCGCACCAAGTGTGAGTTTAAATGTACCGCTTTTATTGTTTTTGCGTGAATTTTCAGTTGTTGTTCGGACAGTACCTTTTTTTACGGTGCTGGCAGTGTCCGAAAACATTTTTATGGGTTCGGGTCTGTCAAAGGACTCGGACTCTGTGTTGCATGTGTTATTGTTGTTATTGTTATTAAATTCTTTCATATCAATACCGTATGTCAGCAACAACGGATGAGGTCTCCACCCATACACTCACAGCAGCAGTCTGCACAAAGCAGACCCGAGCAGACATCGCAACCCGAGCAGCCTCCGCCTGACGAGGTGTTAAAGCCTCCGCCGTAGCCTTGTGCGTTGAGATTAAGCTGTTCTCTGGCGTTTTTGTATTCGTTGTTATAGGGGTCCATTCCGCAGGCTGTATCAAAAAATCTTTGAGCATCGACAAAATATCTTCTCTTTACGCATACGCAACCCATAAGGAAGTTCCATTCTGCATTTCTGTCTCCGTGGGGGACACTGTTAAGCAATCTCTGGGCTTCGTTTATGTTATCCATATTGATGCACTGACGTATGCGTGAATACAAAGCGGCGTTTGAGCCTGACGACGAGTATGACGACGAGGAGTTATATCTGCCGTTTGAATTTCCGTACCCCGAATTATAACCCGAGGAACGCATCTTTTGGATTTCATCATAGGCAGCGTTGATCTCCTGCATCTTTTCTGTTGCGAGGGAAGCCAAGTCGCTGTCCTTGTATTTGTCGGGGTGGTACTTTCGTGCGAGTTCACGGTACGCCTTTTTTATCTCCTCGTCGGAGGCGTTACTTGATACGCCAAGTACCTTGTAAGGGTCGTTAGTCATCTTTTTGGCTCCTTTCGGTTTCCGGTGTTTTGTTTTTAGATGATTCTGTGTCTCCGAAAACCGCTTTTTTTGCAACCTCCGGCATTCCCAGATATATTATGTTTAGAACTATTTCCTTCAGATCTTTTCTGTCGCCGTAGTCTATGAGGTCAAATGCCTGCTCGGCATAAGACAGCTCATTCAACAGGGCAACATTTATATATTTTCTGCGTTCGGGCGTGATCTCTTCACCGTTCCACAGATTTATAAACGGGTTGAAACGTTTCTTCTTGAGGTCTTGCTCGTAATCGTCGATGGCATCGACTATGTAGATCCATTTTCCGACCGACATACCGATATGACGAGCGATCTTTTCGTTGTTGCCGTCAAAGCCGAATGCCGTGATCTCGGCGAGGATCTCTCCGAATACCTCGGCGGGAATGTCTACTGAATTTACTTCGGATCTTTCAATTTCCGAAAGGCGTGCTAGCAGGTCAAAGATCTTTTTGTCGAGTTCACCGTATTTCTTTCTTGCACGTCTGTGGGATATAGATATAAATGGGGAGGCTATGTGCGAGCGGATCCATTTCTTTCTGAACTTTTTCTCATCTGTCATATCGTCTCTGTTCTTATGATATGTAAGAAGCCCGCAGGCATATGCACAATAATCCAAATCACCGTTGCGATCCATAATGCCTCTTTTGCGGAGCGGGTGAACAAAGCAACGCTTTTGCGAAAAAGTCGGATGGGTTCCTGATATAGCCATTCTTACCGAGGCAAGAAAGGTAAAATCGTAGCTCAAGGTCATACGTGAGCAAAAGCCCGTGCATTTTCCCATAGAGCGACAAAGACCGCAGTACATGGCACGGTAATATTCATTTTCACGCACTCTCATTTCGGGTGCGTATGCTTTTACGTATCCGAACAAAGCCTATCACCTGCCTGTAAAAGTATATACATAGACTTATTGTACCCTATAACCGAATAAAAAGCAACAACAATTTGTAAATAAATGTATTTATGGAAAAAGAATAACGCAAAAAGGCTCTGCCGTACTATGACGTGCAGAACCTTTTACGATTAAATTTTATACGCATTCAATCAACGTGCTTTGTAAATTAAGCGTTCTTATCGTCGCCGATTACCTTCTTGCCGTCGTAGAAACCGCAAGCTTTGCAAACACGGTGAGCGAGAACATATTCTCCACAAGCGGGATTGGAGCATTTAACCATACCCGGCATAGAGAGCTTGCTGTTATTTGAACGTCTCTTATCTCTGCGTGCTTTTGAAACTTTTTTCTTCGGTACTGCCATACCTACACCTCCTTTTGTGCATACGGTTAAGTACACACTGCGTTGTATATTATTTTATTTTAATCCTTTTATGACTTATGACTTAGCTGTCTGCACCTTGGAAAGCGTGTCTGAAATATCAGTCCTTGTTTTCAAGCAAAGTTTTAAGAATTGCAAGTCTTGGGTCAATGTCCTTTTTCGCACAACCGCAATCTCCGTCTGCCAAACGCTTACCGCACTTAGGGCAAAGACCTGCACAGTCCTCGGAACAGAGGATCTTGGAAGGGAACTCAAGAGTGAATGCTTCACGTATTTGTTCGTCAATATCGAGCTTTCCGTTCTCGATTATGACATACTCGTCAACATTTTCCTCAAGCTTTTCCTCAGTGAGCGTTCCCTCGTCTGCGACGGTTCTTTCGAAATCCAATTCAAAAACGCCGTCAACGTCAGCTAAACAACGGGCACACTCTGTGCGGTATTTAACCTGTGCTTTAAGCGACAGACGCATATAGCCTGCACTGTCGGTGATCTCGCCGACAACGTGAGCGTCAGAGACAAACTCAACACCGTAAACGGCATCGGGAACGATCATATAATCAATGCTTATACGGTCGGTCTCTCCACGCAACATAGAGGACATATCAAGAATCATCTTTTTACACCTCCGACATGAATATGCTGTCCATACAAAAAGCGACTGCTAACATTATAATGGAAATGCCTCACATTGTCAATACTTTTTTTTATTTTGAGCAACTTTTTTTGCTTTTTTCAGACAGTCTCGACAATGTACTTTCCGCCGATAAGCTCAAAACTGTACAGTCCGTCGGTTTCGGTCATGCTATAAGCCTTGCCGTTTATGGTATATTCGTTGGTTTTCGGCAGGTAGAGAGTAGCAGTGCAGGAGTCGGGAACGGTAAATTTATAGATAATTTTGCCGTTTTGGTTCTCCCACGCACTCTCGATCCTTCCGTATGGCGAATCATAGTGAGCCTTTACGTAAGTAATCGGGGATTGACCCTCGGGAATAGAATCCTTGTCGTTCTTTTTGTTGTCGATGCGGTCATCAATGACAGGGGAAAGGACAAAGTGCTTAAAGCCGAAGTTCTTTTCGTCAGGTCTGATACCTGCCATATAAGACATCATCCACTCGCCTACCGCACCGAATGCGTAGTGGTTGAACGAGTTCATACCGAGTTTGTTGAAGCCATGCTCGGTCGTATATGAATCCCATCTCTCCCAAATGGTCGTAGCACCTTGATTTACGCTGTAGAGCCAAGAGGGGTCATCGGTCTGTAGAAGGAGCGAATATGCAAGGCGGGAAAGTCCGATATCGCAAAGAGTTTGGTTGAGCATAGAGGTGCAGATAAAGCCTGTCGAGAGCTTATAACCGTTGTCTATTATCTTACGCTCCAACCTGTTTGTTATGATCCTGCGAAGCTCTTCATCAAGCATATCAAATCTCAAGGGAAGCAGATATGCCGCCTGAGTCTTGAATTTAAGGTCATCGCCCTCAACATATTGCTCATAGAAATGCTCTATTATACGGCGACGCAATTGTGCATATTTTTCAGCCTTTTTAGCGAAATCATCTCCGTCATGGGTAGATAAAACGCTGCTGTATTTCTCCATAAGTGCGGCATCGTAGGCGTAGAAGCAGACGGAGATATATCTCTTGTCTGTCATGTCATATGTGAGCCAGTCGCCGTATGCAGTGTTAGGTCCTTCGAGTCCGAACTGCTCAAGCCACTTCATGTAATATTCCATCGACTCGTAATGCTCTGCCAAGGTGTCCTTGTCGTCATACATACGCAGAAGCTTGTCGGGAATGATCACTCCCGCATCTCCCCACGCAACGTTACCGTTGTTCCACTTGCCGAAGATCCTCGGAGCAACGTCGCAGTAAGCACCGTCCCAGCCGACCTGCGAGTCACGCAAGTCACCAAGCCATTTCTTAAAGAATTTGCTTACATCTGCAATATAGCATGCCGCACCGCTGAACACCTGCGTGTCGCCCGTCCAGCCGAGACGTTCGTTTCTCTGCGGACAGTCTGTCGGGATAGAAAGATAGTTGTCACGCTGTCCCCAGCAAAGGTTAGACCAAAGCTTGTTTACCTGCTCGTTGCTCGTTTCAAAATGAGCAGTTTCACGCAGGTCGCTTCCGACAAATTCTGCACGTACAGAGAGGATCTCAATGTCGTCATCAGCCTGAAGCTCGAAATATCTGAAAGCATAGAAGGTATGAAGAGGGAAGAACTCCTCGTCGCCCTCACCCGATGCCACATAATAGTAACGGGAGAATGCCGTTCGGTAGTTTTCGAGGTAAAGACTGCCCTCGGGACCGTCATTTCCTCTTTCCTTTGAGCCGCTGTCGTTGAGGGTTTCGGCAAAGAATCCCTTTATCAATGTCCCCCTCTTTACACGAACCAAAAGCCTCGGTCTGCCGACCATATTCTGTTCCATGTCAAGAATCAACTTTTCCCCTGTGCGAAGAACAGACTTTTCACAACCGACACCTACTATTTTTTCGATTATGTTTATCTTGCCGAAATCACTTTGATTGTCAACCGTACCGCTGTGAAGTGTTGCCGAGAGCGGAACACGGCAAAGTGAGGAGCGTATCCTTACAGGTTCGCCTATGCAGGGTATGATCTCGCCCTTGAAATCATCACTGACAGTAACGGGCGACCATGTTACCCCCTCCTCGCAAGCATTGGGGTCAAATGCGGGATTTGGTACAGTAGCGTCGTAATATTCGCCCTCCCAAATATCTGCATTACGTACACAGCCTCCGATAGCCGTTTCCCAGCTTTCGTCTGTCGAGAAGCTTTCACTGCTGTCAGAATATGTAACGTCGATGTCAGCACAGAAAGCGTTGCTCTTTGCCCCGTAGTAATTGAATGAAATGAGTCCGCTCCACCAACCGTTCGACACTTCGGCGAAAATGTAGTTCTCACCTGCATGGCAGTATTCCGTTATGTCGTACTCGTACTCAAAAAGTCTGAAATTATAGTCTGTCCAACCGGGCTTCATCTCCTCGTTGCCGATGCGGTGACCGTTTACATATACCTCAAAAACACCCAGAGCAGTTGCGGTCAGCTTTACTGACTTTATGCCTTCCTTGAAGTTGAGCTTCTTTCGGAACATGGGTATTCCGTTTCCTCTCGGATAGTCAATGTCAAAGCTGTTCTTCGGTGCGTCACCTCTCCAAGGGTGGAGCCATTCGCTTTCCTTTACGTCGTTTTTATTTGAAATAAAAAGACCATTTTTCATATAGATAGAATCCTTTCGGCAAAGCAGAAGTCTGCTGTTTTTCAATCTATATTATAACATCAATATCAGTTATTTTCAAGTAGATTATTATTTACGGTAAAGGTTATTGAGGATTTTGTTATACAAGGATTGAAGAGAATCGTTTTTTGTGATAAAATGAAGTAATAATAGCAGAGGAGAGATCTGAAATGTCTGAAATAAAGAGATTTTCATATGATACGGGCGACCTGTCGCTTTTGCCCAAGCGAGACACCGACGGACATAAAGGAACATTCGGCAGAGTGCTTGTTATCGCAGGCTCTGTCGGTATGAGCGGAGCGGCTTATTTTGCTGCCAAAGCAGCATATCGCAGCGGTGCAGGACTTGTAGAGATATTCAGCGATGACACCGAGTCAAGCAGAGTTATACTGCAAACGCTGATCCCCGAAGCTCTTTTCAGTTCGGACATGGAGATCTTGCAGAAATCTCTCGAAAAGGCAGACAGCGTGGTCATTGGATGCGGAATGGGAAAGTCGGACAGAGCCGTAAAGCTACTGACGTTTGTCGCAGAAAACTGTAAAAAGCCTCTCGTCATAGACGCTGACGGACTCAATATCATATCCGAAAGCCCACACTTGCTTGATGTACTAAAAAAACGTCAGAACGACATTACCGTGCTGACTCCGCATATAGGCGAGATGAAAAGGCTGCTCGGTCGTTCTGCTGAGAGGATATTCTCTGAAAAGTCAACTGGTGAAATAGCATATGAATACGCCAAAAATCACCGTGTCATCTGTGTCTTAAAGGAAAGCAAGACCGCTGTTTCCGACGGTTCTGAGAATGTTTATATAAACGCCAGCGGAAATTGCGGCATGGCAACAGGCGGATCGGGAGACGTGCTTGCAGGAATGATAGGCTCGATGCTCGCACAGCACCGAAGCACATCACTTACCGCTATGCAAAAGGTAAGCCTCGCAGTTTATATACACGGGCTTGCGGGCGATTCCGCTTCACGCAGAGTGGGGCAGAGATCGTGTATGGCGTCGGATATTATCGAGTCTATCCCGGATGTCTTTTTGAATTTAGGTTTTTGATAGCCCTGCCTAAACAAACATGTATTTACCAATTTATCGAAACTCGTAAAACTTCACTAAAAGGATTTAAATCAGATAAGAAACAAGCGAAGAATATTTAAAAAAAGTTCATACACACAGAGTTTGTTAATATCGAGTTAACATTTTACTGTTAATATGTTTAATGTGGATATAAATTTGTCCGAGAAAAACTCTTAAAATACGCACTTTTCAAAATCTGTTTGAAGCGTTGCTTGGCAACGGGTGGAGATCATTATGAGATATGTATTGTTTTCGGTGCTTTTTTCGCTTTTTTCTTTTATATCTTCCGTTGGGGCAGTCGCATGGACTAAGACACGCAGCTCGGATATGTCTGTTCCGCAGAGCAACGGCTTTGATATGGGAAACATAATAAATCTGCTTATTTTAATTTTGGCAACGGCAATAATTGCTTTTTTGTTTTTTTTGCTCATACGCTATCTCGTGGAAAGATTTAAAAACCGTAAATGATAGCATATCGCTATCTTTGTTACCAATAATTTTGAGAAAAATGTCGTTTTATATTGACAAATGTCTGTTGTTGAGATAAAATAACGATGTAGGTAACTAAAATTTAATATTGCCGTGTCGCCAAAGAAAGACTTTGACTCTCATGGCAGCTCCGGAGAAGTCCGCTGTATGTGGTGGGGGCCGAAGGTGTAACTTGCTTTTGTGCAAGAATCTCTCAGGCAAAAGGACGGAGAATTACTCGGGTAGGTGTGATTTTGGAAATCGCCCCACCTTGATACAAATTCTTGTTTTTATTGTTTATTATCGGAGTGCAGTTTTGACCGCACTTCGATTTTTATTTTTAAAATCACAAAATAGGGGAAGTAAAAAATGGACGCATTTATCAATGCCGTTGCCGAAGTGAATTCGTTTATAAACGGGATAGTATGGGGATGGCCCATGATAATCCTGATACTCGGAACGGGAATCTTAATTACGATCAGAACTAAATTTATGCAGATACGCAAGTTCGGAGAATCTATAAATTCGACGATAGTAGCGACCGTAAAGTCAATGGGAAAGCCCAAAAACAAGGGCAAAAAGTCCAAAGGGGTATCGCAGTTTGAAGCATTCTCAGCGGCAATCTCCGGAACTGTCGGAACAGGTAATATCATTGGCGTTACATCGGCTATCTTAACAGGTGGTCCCGGTGCGGTGGTCTGGATGTGGGTGTCGGCATTTTTCGGAATGATGACGAACTACGCTGAAAACGTTCTCGGACTTTATTACCGTAAAAAAGATAAAGACGGAAATTTCCGAGGTGGAGCATTTTATTATATTTATGAAGGACTTCATCAGAAATGGCTTGCCTACGTTGCAGCGATATTCTGCCTGACAGCGGCTGTAGGAATGAGCGGAGTTCAGACAAACAAGATCACGGGAACACTTATGTCGGCATTTAATATGGACGGCATTATTCCTAAGATCATAATAGGTGTTGTAGTTGCATTGTTTGCGGGAATCGTCATCATCGGCGGTATAAAGAGAATAGGTAAGATCTCATCTATGCTCGTTCCGTTTATGTCTTTGACCTTTATTATAATGTCACTCATTATAATAGGAATGAATTTCAAGGCTGTTCCCGAAACCTTCAGACTTATATTTACAAGTATGTTCTCAACAAAATCTATAGCAGGCGGTGTAGGAGGCTACGCTTTTGCACGTATCATTCAAAAGGGAATGGCACGTGGAGTTTTCTCGAACGAGGCAGGACTCGGCTCTTCCGTAATAGCACATTCTGCATCCGAAACACGTGAGCCTGTAAAGCAGGGACTTTGGGGAATATTTGAGGTGTTTTTTGACACATTTGTTATCTGCACGATCACAGCACTTGTCGTACTAACGACAAATATAAGCAGCGGTGCTTTTTATACAGATGCCTTCGGTGTCCTTGCAAACGATTCTTCCGTTGCACTAAACGCTTTCTCATCACAGCTTGGCATGGCGGGAACGGTAATATTTTCGGTCATTCTGCCTCTGTTTGCCTTTACAACGATACTCGCATGGTCGTATTACGGCGAAAAAGCAACGGAGTTTTGCTTTAAGAGGTTGTCGGACAAAGGTCAAAGGATCGCAACTACATCGTTTAAGGTCGTATACATATGCTTGATAGCAGTTTCGGCACTTATCGGAAGTGATCTTATATGGGCGATAGACGATACATTCAACGGACTGATGGCTCTGCCGAACCTTATAGCAGTGATACTTTTGAGCGGTCAGGTAGTAAAGATAACGAAAAACTACTACAAGCGTCACAAAAAAGGACTCGACATCGAACCTATGCTCTCGGCATACCCCGAACAGAACGCCGAGTTTGCACGTGATATCAAAGAAGAACAGGCAAATTAACGCCATTAAAAAAAGACTGAGTCATTTGTTATGACTCAGTCTTTTTTTTAATCGATCTGCTTTCTGTAGAACGGAAGAGCAGCGAGCATTATCACGGCAAAAACAATGATGTACCAGACGACCGCAAAGCCGTGTGAAAATACAGATGCTACGATCATGAACAGACAGCCTATTATTGAAAGGACAGGCATTACGAACCGTTTGAAGGGGGGAAGATCCTTTTCCTTTACCGTCATAAACAAGAATATCGGAATGTAGAAAGCATAGAGCGTTATGATGGGCAATTCCGATGAATCAAAGGTTACAGGGCCGAACCAGCTTATAGGTGCAAGATTTGCCCCGAAAAAGTAGACGAGCCATGCGGCACAGATGACCATAGCGACGATACCCGAGTTTGTCGGCATGTTCGTATGTTGGTTTAGCTCGTTAAATATTTGGGGCTTAGGACCGCAGTTACGTGCCGAGATAGAGTAAAGTCCACGTGTCGAGGCGAGCATAAGACCGTTTAGTGTTCCGAGACAGGAGATGACGAGTAGGATCATAAGGATCGTTCCGCCCGCAGGGCCGAAGATGTTTGAGAACGCTAATTTTACGCCCTCTTCTCCGCCGTTCATAATTTCGGAATTGGATGCAGCACCTGCGATACCGATGTAGTAGAAGATATAAACGCAGGCAACGATAAGTGTGCCGATAATAAGAGCCTTGGGGAGATTTTTCTTTGCGTTTTTGATCTCTGCATTTATACTTGTTGCGATTATCCAGCCTTCATATGCAAATGCGGTGGCACACAGTGCACTAAACAGTGCAGTTCCGTTTCCACCCGAGACTTCGGTTACGATGTTCGAGAAATTTTCGACCGTCGTTCCGTTTACAAGACCTACAACAGTTCCTATGATTGCCATGAGAATCAGAGGGATCAGTTTTATTACCGTAGTTGAGACCTGTATTTTTCCTGCAATTATGGGGGATATCGTGTTAATGAAGAAACTTAAGATAAGGAAGAACGCCGCCAATAACATTACCGATCCGCCCGTAATGTCCCAACCGAGAAGCACACCGAGATAGCGTGCCGACACCCAAGCAAGGACAGCCGTCATTGAGGGGAAATATATAAATGTTGTAAACCAACCTATGGTATAGGCATAACGGTTGCCGACCATAGCCTCAGCGTAGTCAACAACGCCGTTGACTTTTATGTGTCTTGTAGCCATGATGGAGAATGTGTATGCACATACTATCATGATCACGGCACCCAGCACCCATGCGAGAATGCCCAAAGGGAGATTGCCGCCTGTCAGATTGAGAACCTTTTCACCTTTAAAGAAAACTCCGCTACCTATTACGATACCGACGACCATGGCTATGGCTGTTGGCAGATTGTACTTTGCTTTTAAACCGTTCTGCATAAATCGACCTTAGCTTTCAAAAAACAAAAGCCCCTTTCTAAATACTATCTCAATATATTTTATAACAAAAACGCAATTATTTCAAGAGGAACTTTTGGGAATACGGCAAAAACTAAAATTTCGCAAAAACGATCTGTTGCGAAGATATGTTTGTTTTCCCGAAAACAGTATACATCGCCGTTTTTTGAAAATAATAAGGTGTAAAGAATATGTAGGCAAAAGAGAAAGGATAGTTACGGATCTTATGAAAGACCAGATAATAAAGCTTCAGAGTTGGGTCGTGTCTGCGGCATCTGCGGTAGGTAAGAGAGAGCATGACGGACCGATAGGAAACTGCTTTACATTATATGACGCAACGGGCGAGGACAAATTTGGCAAGGACACATGGGAAAAGGCGGAGAGCGAGATGCAGAGGTTGGCACTAAAACAGGCACTTGAGGATTCAAGCCTTGAGGAGAGTGACATCGGTGCAATGTTTGCGGGAGACCTTTTAAATCAATGTGTAGGTTCTGCTTACGGACTGCTTGAATTTGATATACCGTATTTTGGACTTTACGGTGCTTGCTCAACTGCGGCAGAGGGAATAATGCTTGCATCGGTAATGACATCATACGGCATATTTGATAGATGTGCGGCGGTGACGTCATCACATTACTGTTCAGCAGAGCGTCAGTACAGAACACCGATAGAGTACGGAGGGCAGAGACCCCCGACAGCACAGTGGACGGTCACGGGTTCGGGAGCATTTATCATAGGCGGAGAAAATGTCGGTGACGGACAAAAAGGGATAAAGATAACCGAGGCTATGCCGGGTATCGTAGTCGAAAAGGGAATAACAGATGCGAACAATATGGGTGCGGCTATGGCACCTGCGACGGCACATACTCTTTTGCGTTATTTCTCGGAGGGGAGAAGCGTTGAGGAGGTCGATCTTATCGTGACGGGAGATCTCGGTTACGAGGGCGGAGCGATATTGTGCGACATCATGGAGGCAGAGGGTATTGATATAAGGAGCAGGTACAACGACTGCGGAATGATGATATATTCAAGAAATGTGCAGGATACACACGCAGGCGGTTCGGGCTGTGGATGTTCGGCAACTGTCATGGCATCGTATCTGCTTCCAAAGGTAGCAAGCGGCGAAATCAAAAGATTGATATTTCTCGGAACGGGTGCGATGATGAGTCCCGACAGCATAAAGCAGGGTTCGGCCATTCCCGCCGTAGCACATCTTGTAAGATTTGAGCATTCGGGCGAGTAAGAAAAGGGGTTGATTCGTATGAACATTATGGATTTTGTATGGGCATTTGTTGTTGGAGGTGCTTTATGCGTTATAGCACAGATACTCATAGATAAAACAAAATTGACTCCTGCGAGGATACTTGTCATTTACGTAGTGGCAGGAGTCGTACTGGGAGCGGTAGGGCTTTATAAACCGCTCGTCGATCTTGCGGGAGCGGGAGCGACTACACCGCTGACGGGCTTCGGATATCTCATAGCCGACGGAGTAAAGCGTGCGATAGCCGAAAAAGGACTGCTTGGGGCTTTGACGGGAGGAATTGGAGCGGCGGCAGGAGGAATAGCGGCGGCTATCTGCTTTGGCTATCTCGCCGCAATTATATTCAAAGGAAAACCGAAGAAATAGTTGCCCCAACGGGCTGACCCGCCGTAAGTGGATCAGCCCGTTTGTCTATCTGGCACACCCTCGGCGTTCTCCAAATGCCTCTGCGAGCTTTTCGAGAGCACCCTTTTCGATACGGCTGACATATGAACGTGATATTCCGAGAAGGGCAGCCACATCCTTTTGCGTTTTGGGTTTGACGTTTCCGAGTCCGTATCTCATTACGATTATCTGGCGTTCACGCTCGTTTAGTACGGTGTTGACATATGTTATTGCACGTGATGATTGGATCTTGAGGTCTATCTCATCGGTCACTGAGTCCTCGCAGTTTATTACGTCCATATATGTTAGCGGATTACCGTCACGGTCTACGTCGATCGTCTCGTTGATAGAGACCTCGGCGGCGAGCTTCTTCTGTGAGCGGAAGTACATAAGTATCTCATTCGCTATACTCACACAGTGGCATCTTGTCGCTTCCGATAAAGTAAATATCCGCATCTTCGCCGTTCCAAACGATCTTTTCTACAACACTGAGTATGGTATCACGCCGTTGCTCAAGAGACATCTTTTTTATTATGCGATCGAACGACGAGAGGTCTTGACAAAGCTGAAAAAAGTCAGGAGCGTCAAAACCGTCTTGACTTTCGGAAAATTCCTCAATGTTGGCTTGCTTTTTGAGAGTGCGTTGCTTTTCATTCAGTTCGTCTATTTGTTTTATTATGTAATCTTCGGCAGAGCTGCCCGATGCCTTTGCAAGAGACATGACGAGGGATCTGATGGTTTCTTTGTTTTCTTTTATCTGTTCTTTTGCTTTTGCAATCTGTGAATCGTGCAGTTCATGTTTTGACACGACTGACTTTTTTATCTGCAAGACCTGCCTTGCATAGTCCGAACCGTAGTTGAGCATACAGTTTATTTTTTCGATGATCTTTGAATCAAGAGAGTTGCCGTTTGCATTTTTTTGTGAGCAAAGTGTTCCTCGACTCTTTTCTTTTGATGTACATATATATGTGTATATGGGATCGCCGTCTGCCGTTGTGCGTTGAGATCTCTTCGGCCGCATACGGCTCAGGCAACTCCCACATATCAAAATGCCCGAGAGCAGTGCTGTTTCGGTACGTGGCTTGTGGCAGGTCGGGGACCTGTTCTGCTCCAGCTTTCGCTGAACAGCTACCCATTCATCACCCGAAACCGCACCGATGTGTTTTCCGACCGACACGATCCATTCCTTCGGTGCGTTCATTTGATGAGCCTTTCCGTGAGTCTGATGTGTTCGGTTGTATACCATTACACCGTGACTTCCGTTGAATTCGCTTTTGTCGGAGAACAGCTCAAATCCGCATTGTGTAAAATATTTATAAGCGTCGGAGTCGGCGGTCATATATACGGGATTTGACAAGATAGCCTTTATGGCAAAGCGTGAAAATTGCTTTCCTTGCTTTGTCTTAAAGCCGTTTTCCGACAAAAATTCGCCTACTTTGAGAAGCGAAGATGTTTCGGAAAACTTTTCAAAGATGGTTCTCACAGTCTGCATCTCGCTTGGAATAGCCCTGAGCTTGCAGGATCTTTTGACTTTTCCGTCGACGGTGATGTCGGACAGACTTTCCGACTCGTAGCCTGTCGGCGTGACACCGCCGAGCCACCGCCCCGTTTTTGCCAATTCGTGCATATTGTCCCTGATCCTTTCTGCGATCGTCTCACGTTCGAGCTGAGAAAAAACAGATGCGATATACATCATGGCACGTCCCATAGGTGACGAAGTGTCAAATTGCTCACGAATGGAAATGAAATCGATCCCGTTTTTTTTGAGTTCTTCGATCAGCTTTGCAAAATCCCCGATATTGCGGCTTATACGGTCAAGTCGGTATACTACGATTGCGGTGAATCTTATCTTTTTTGAATCCTGCATCATTTTTTTGAATTGAGGCCGTTCAAGCGTTCCGCCCGAAAAGCCCTCGTCTTCGTAAACGAGGGCTTTTTCGGCATTATCAACACCGTAATTTGATGCGATGTGACGTCGGCAAAGCTCTATCTGATTTTCAATGCTTTCACCTTTACCTGTGAATCTCGATTTTCTTGAATATATTACGAAAATTTTCCCGTTTGGCTGTTCCGTTCTGCTCCTTGTCATCAAAAAACCTCTTGTCTGTTTTTCTGTATAATATTATACAAATTACTCGGAGATTTTAAAACAAACACGGGCATAAATTAGGGGGCAATAAATTCAAACTTTTTTTGAGGTCTGCCCGAAATTCCTTTGTCTGCCGAAAGCAGAAGCACTTTTTAAAAGCAGGTCTGCCAGATCGTCACTTAACATATCCTCGCATATACGCCACTTCCAATTTTCACCCAAGGTCGAGGGCGTGTTTATTCTCGCATCGTCTCGCAGACCGAGGTAGTCCTGTATCGGAATTATACAGGTGTCGGCATTGCTTCGCATGAGAAGACCGATGAGGGGAAGATTTATTTTTTGGTCGGGAGTGTAAATATCCAAAAGGTAATCACGCACGCTGTTTTTTTCATCCTTTGAGATAGACTCAAACCAAGATATCAGCGTTTGATTGTCGTGAGTTCCGGTATATGCGACACAGTTTTTCGAATAATTATGGGGAAGATAATCGTTTTTTGCCCCCGTATCCCGTGAATCAAAGGCGAATTCAAGCACCTTCATTGATGGAAAGCCGCTATCCTTGACGAGCTTTCTTACCGAGTCTGTCATAAATCCGAGATCCTCTGCAATAACGGGGCAAAGACCGAGAGATTTTTCAATAGCCTTGAAAAGAGAAAGTCCGGGTCCTTTTTTCCAATGTCCGTTTTTTGCGTTTTTGTCCCTGTATGGAATAGAGTAATATTCGTCAAAGCCACGAAAATGGTCTATCCTTACGATGTCATACATATCAAAGCAGTGTTTCATTCTTTTGATCCACCAAGCAAATCCGCTCTTTTTGTGAATATCCCATTGGTAAAGAGGATTTCCCCACAGCTGACCGTCTGCGGAAAAGCCGTCGGGAGGACAGCCTGCAACGAAGGTCGGCGTGAGATTTTCGTCAAGTTCGAAAAGCTCGGGGCTTGCCCAAACGTCAACACTGTCAAGAGCCGTGTATATCGGAATATCACCTATTATCTTTAAGCCTTTTTTGTTGGCATAAGCTTTGAGCTTTGCCCATTGGGTATAGAAAAGAAACTGCACAAAACGCTGAAAGCCTATCTCTGTTTTAAGCTCCGAGCGGTGCTTTTCAAGGCACTGCGGATTCCTTTTGCGTATGCTCTCGTCCCATTCGCTAAAGGGCAGACCGCCGAATTTCTCCTTGAGTGCCATAAACAGTGCATAGTCATCCAGCCAATGGGCGTTGATCTTGCAAAATTCCGAAAAATCGGTGTATTCAGTGAGATCTGCACGCTCATATGCAAGTCTGAGCAGTTTAAAACGGTTGTTGTAGAGCTTTTCGTAGTTTATATATGAGTTGCCGTCACCGAGATCGGCTTTTTCACATTCGTCCTTGGTGAGCAGACCCGATTCGATAAGCTCCTCAAGGCTTATAAAATAGGGATTGCCCGCAAAAGCGGAAAAGGACTGATATGGCGAATCTCCGTATCCTGTCGGGCCTAACGGAAGTATCTGCCAATAGCTCTGCCCGCCCTTGTCGAGAAGATCAACAAAATCATATGCACTTTTTGAAAAACATCCGATGCCGTATTTCGAGGGCAGACTCGATATAGGCATTAAAATTCCCGCACCTCTGTTCATATAGTAACCCCTTTCAAAGACTTATCATCACACCGTAGTGGTCTGAAACGATAGGCTTGTTGTCTCCGTTAAATATAACCTCGGAGCTTAATATATCTCTTTCTCTGTCACACCATATCTGGTCTATTCGCAAATTTGCCTGTCGGGGGTCGGCAGTTTCCCAACCGTCGATAACGCCCCTTACCGTATAGCCATCATCTTTTTTTCTTGACAGCTTAAAGGTATCATAAAATCCGCTTTTGCGAACAAGGTCGTAACCCTCGCCCTTGGTTTCGGCAGGATTGTTAAAGTCCCCCATGAGCCAAACATTTTTGAATTTTTTGCAGTATTTATGAAGCACCGACCATTCAAAGGAAAATCCTTCTATTCGGTCACTCCACCAACCCATATGGACATTGAAAAACCACTCATCACGGCAGTTTATTGCAAGAGCCTTGCGTGTTTTCCAATCACCGTAATCGTCATGAGGACTTAATGTGATATAGCGAATACCGCCTATCCTTTCACGTGAAAGGAGTGCAAGTCCCTCGTCGTATTTGCCGTATCCGATCTTTATGGGCAGCCATGTCCAATTGTAAGAGCCGAGCGATTTGCAGACCTTTAAGGCATGGTTGTCGGATTTGAGCGGTATCGCCTTTTGACAGGGAATATACCCTGCCGCTCTGCCGATAACTGTATCGGCAGAGCATGACTGGTTCACTTCCTGAAGAGCGATGATGTCGGGCTTGATCTCACGGATCGCCGATATGAAATCGGCGAGCTTTTTTTCATAGCTGTTTTCTATGAGACTGTGAGTGTTTAATGTCAGAAGCTTCATCTATTTTATAAAATATCGTTGATATCGGATTTCAGCACGTCGGCGGCAGGGCCGTAGATAGCCTGAACACCGTTACCCTTTTTGAGCAGACCGACAGCACCTGCGGCTTTCCACTCGCCTGCGTCTGCGACCTTTTCGATGTCCTTTACGGTAACACGAAGTCTTGTCATGCAGGCATCGACCAGTGTGATGTTATCTCGACCGCCAAGCAAAGCTATTATGCGTTCTGGCTGAGACTCTGTTCCTGACAGACGTTCTCCTGTCGGTGCAGATGCTGTGGAGGTGTTTTCAATGTTGAAGTTGTCGGTGTTTTCGGTCGTGTAGTTTCCGAGACGTCCGGGTGTTGCGTAGCGGAATTTTCTTATCATGAAGTTTGCGACAAAGTATCCGATAGCAAGGAATGCGACCGTTGCTATCAGGAAGTTTATAATATCTCCCGCAAGTCCTGCTTGGATAGACATCGGCAGACGGGTCAAAAATTCGATATTTCCGAATGAGTGCAGTCTGAGATTTACAACTCCCGCAAGTGCGAAAGCAAGACCTTGCAGGATCGCATATACGATATAGAGAGGGATAGCACAGAACATAAACATAAATTCAATAGGCTCGGTCACACCCGTCAGAAGCACCGCAAGACCTGTTGAGACGAACATAGAGCGGTAGTTTCTTCTCTTGTCCTTGTCGATATTTCTGTACATTGCGATAGCAACGCCGATAAGAAGTCCTGTCGCACCTATCATCTGTCCGACCTTGAAGCGTGCAGGTGTTACGGTGTTGATAAGTGTTTGGTATGCCGTCGTGTCGCCTGCTTTTTTGAAGTTTATCAGGTCATTTACCCATGCGAGCCATAGAGGGTCTTGACCAAAAACGGTAGAGCCTGCGTTGACACCCGTCTGAACTATATATTCTCCGCCAAGCGAGGTATAGTTCATCGGGATCGTGATCATATGGTGCAGACCGAACGGCAGGAGCAGTCGTTCAAGAGTACCGTAAACGAAGGGGGCGAGAACGGGGGAGGTGTTTGACGAGTTGGCTATCCAGATACCGAAGTTGTTGATGCCGAGCTGAACAAAGGGCCATACTACCGCCAGTATCACAGAAAAGATCACCGACCACAGAATGACAACGAGCGGAACGAAACGCTTGCCGTTGAAGAAGGAGAGTGCGTTGGGAAGCTTTCTGTAATTGTAATATTTGTTGTATATTATACCGCCGATAAAGCCCGAGATGATACCTACGAATACGCCCATATTAAGTGCGGGAGAGCCGAGTACAGAAGTGAAATATCCTTTTACGGCGATCTCCTGACCGAACAGCGTGTGCGTAACGGCGTTGGCATCATTGAGCATTTCGGGTGTTACACCGAAAATCACACCTGTGATATTGTTTATTAAAATGAAGGTAAGAAGTGCCGCAAAAGCACCGCCCGATTTCTCCTTTGCCCATGAACCGCCTATGGTAACGGCAAAGAGGATGTGCAGGTTGCCGATTATCGCCCAGCCTATATTTTCCAAGATGCTTGCGACGGTCTGAACGAATGCAATGTCGCCGCCTGCCATACCTACGACCTTACCCAAGCTTATCATAAGTCCTGCCGCAGGCATTACGGCGATTACCGCCATAAGCACCTTTCCAAGCTTTTGGAGGGTGTCAAAATTGAATTTTTTCTTTTCTTTTTTCTTGCCCTGCTTTTTGTAAGCGTTAGAATTTTCTTTCGATGTGCTTCTGTCCTCAAGGCTTGAAGCTTCTGTGTTCTCATTTGAAAACTTTTCGGAGAGCGTGATGAGCTGTGTTTTCGAAGCGACCGCTTCACCCGATGAAATATTCATAGAGAACCTTTCAGCACCGCCCGAAATTATTACGGGAGTGACGGTGTTGATGCCTTTTTCTTTGAGGAGCTTTATATCTACCTCGCAGACAAGGTCGCCCGCACGAACAGAGTCCCCCTCTTTTACATGGGGTACAAAGCCCTCTCCTTTGAGTGCGACCGTTTCAAGACCAAAGTGAACGAGTACCTCGACACCCTCGTCCGAAACAAACCCATATGCGTGGTGAGAGTCTATGACAGATGAAACTCTACCGTTTACGGGGCTGTATATTTTTCCGTCATTTGGTATAATCGCACAGCCGTCTCCGAGCATTTTTTCGGAAAATACCGAGTCGGGGACATCTTTAAGAGGTACGATCTTACCGTTTAGAGGGGAAAATATATTAAGTGTGTTTTTATCATTATTACTTGCCATATTGATTTTCCTCTTTGTGTTTTGTGTTCTTGCGGATCTGTGCCGTTATTGTTGTATTTTTAAGCATAAATCCGTATATATGGGAAAAAATAAATCTTGTTCCTACTTTTA
>JAFPCR010000100.1 GCA_017390195.1 Clostridia bacterium
AAGAGGCGTAAGATTTTTAACTCTGCTCTGGTCGGGTGTTACCTGCATTGGCGGAGCATATGATACAGAAGTAGGTCTGACAGACTTTGGCAAGGATACCGTAAAACAATGCTTCAAGCTCGGAATAATTCCCGATGTCTCACACGCATCTGTGAAATCCTTTTACGATGTAGCAGAAATTGCCGACCTGACAGGTAAGCCTATCGTAGCTACGCACTCCGACTCAAGCACTGTGTTTTCACACAGAAGAAATCTTGACGACAAACAGTTTACATACATCGCACAAAACGGCGGTCTTGTGGGAATAAATTTATGCCGAGATCATCTCGGCACAAGTACGGACGGTGTCGGTCTGGCAGTAAAGAACATCGAAAAATACATGAGCCTGGGTGGCGAAAAATGTATATGTCTCGGCTGTGACTTTGACGGTTGTGATACTCCTTTGGATATAGAAAACATATCAAGTCTTCAAAAGATTGCCGAAAAACTTGCGTCGCTTAATTATACTCAACAAAGCATTGACGACATCTTCTACAACAACGCATATAATTTTACAATAAATAATTTGAAATAAATAATACGCCAAAGCAATTTTGTCTGCTTTGAGCCGAAAGGAATTAAAAATGAAGTACCAAAGCACAAGAGATCTATCATGCAAAAAATATTCCTCTGCACAGATAATAAAGCAAGGAATAGCGAACGACGGAGGTCTTTTTATCCCCGAGTCGATCCCTGCACTGTCAAAGGATGAAATATCGGAGCTGTGCGGACTTTCCTACCCCGAACGTGCCGCAAAGATCCTGTCTAAATTTCTCGACGACTATACATATGAAGAGCTTTTGCAGGACTGCCATGCGGCATATTCGGAAAGCTCGTTTGTCGGCGGAGCAGCTCCTCTCGTAAATGTACACGACAACATCTATTCACTTGAACTTTGGCACGGCCCGACTGCGGCATTCAAGGATATGGCTCTCCAGATAATGCCCCGTCTGCTCTCACGCTCGCTTACAAAAACAGGCGAGGATAAAACCGCAGTAATACTCGTTGCAACATCGGGAGACACAGGAAAAGCCGCACTTGAAGGATATAAGGACATAGACAAGATCAAAATTATGGTATTCTATCCCGTTGACGGAGTAAGCCGTGTTCAGAAGCTCCAAATGGCTACACAAACAGGTGACAATGTAAATGTCTGTGCTATAAAAGGAAACTTTGACGATGCTCAAACCGGAGTTAAAAATATATTCGCAAATTCCGAAGTTTCAAAGAAGCTCGCAGAAAACGGATATTTCCTGTCAAGTGCAAACTCTATCAACTGGGGCAGACTTGCTCCCCAGATAGTATATTATATTTCTGCATACTGCGACCTTATATCGAGCAAAGATATCAAGATGGGTGAAACTGTAAATGTATGTGTTCCGACAGGTAACTTCGGAAACATCTTTGCAGCATATATCGCAAAGCTTATGGGTTTGCCGATAGGAAAGCTGATCTGTGCATCAAATACTAACAATATCCTGACAGATTTCTTACGCACAGGAGTTTATGACAGAAACAGAGACTTCCACCTGACTATGTCTCCGTCTATGGACATCCTCATTTCGAGCAACCTTGAACGTCTCCTATGCTTCTCTGCAGGCATTGAAAAGACCGTCGGTTATATGAAGTCTCTCAATGAGACAGGTCGCTACGAAATAGATGACGAAGTAAAAGCTAAGATCGCATCTGATTTTGTCGGTTACTTTGCAGATGAGGAAGCTACCGCAAAAGCAATTAAGGACAATTACGACAAATACGGATATCTCTGCGATACCCACACCGCAGTAGCACTTGATTCCGCACGTCAGTATATCGAACAGACCGGTGACAACACAAAGATCATCGTAGATTCCACTGCGAGTCCGTATAAATTTGCGGCTGACGTGTATAACTCGCTCACAGAAAAAACGCCCGAAGATGCACTTGAAGCACTCGATATGCTCTCTTCATATACTAATACCGAAATTGCATATCCTCTCAAGAATTTAGCTCAACGCAAGGTAAGATTCGACGAGGTCATAGAGGCTGAAGATATGCTCTCAGCGGTATATTCCTACATTGATATAAAGTGATCTGAGACAAATAAATACGAGAAGCAAAACTAGGCAAAACGTCGGGGAAACTTTACGTTTCCCCGACGCCGACTGTCTTTTTGCAAATATGCAAGCCGTCGCTGATTATCAGTCGATCTTTGATATTCAGCTGTTCTTTTGTTTGAATGTTACACAAGCAGTATCCGAGGAAGCCGATGCAAAGCTCGGTCCTACCTCGATCTTGTTGGCTGTGCAATAACAGTCTCCCGAATGATATACACAGTTCTTTACGTCACAGGTAATACCCTGATTTACCTCGCCGCTCTTACAGCATTTTTCGTTGTTCGAATTCATTGATCTCATCTCCTTGTTATTTCATTTGGTGACAATGATAGTTTAAGCAGAATAACGTTTTTTATACCACAAAACAAACACAGAAAGGATATTATATGGCTGTTTATACGATAGCAGACCTGCATTTGTCGACCGGCACCGATAAAGCAATGGATGTTTTCGGTCACCGTTGGATCGATTATACGAATAAGATCATAAACAGATGGAAGTCTGTAATATCCGAAAATGACACTGTGATCATTCCGGGTGACATTTCTTGGGCAATGACACTTGATGAGGCAGAGAGTGATTTTGCGTTGATCGATTCCCTGCCCGGTAAAAAGATACTCGGGAAAGGAAATCACGATTTTTGGTGGTCAACTCTTTCTAAGATAAAAACTTTTCTCAAAAAAAACAAATTTGACTCTGTATCACCTTTGTTTAACAATGCTTATGCCGTTGAAAACATCATCGTTTGCGGCACAAGAGGTTGGTTTTATGACGAAAAGCAACAGGTAACGGTCGGCGAAAATGTTGATTTTCATAAAATATCGAGCCGTGAAGCACAAAGATTGAAATTGAGCTTGGACGAAGCGGTAAAGATCCGTCAGAAGATAGAAAAAGATCTGCCTATTGTTGCATTTACACACTTCCCTGTCGTATGGGGGGATTTTGTGTGCCGTGAAATGATCGATCTGATGCACGAATACGGCGTAAAAAGCTGTTATTACGGCCACATACACGGAAATTACACAGTTGAGCAGTGTTCTGCTTTTGAAGGCATTAGAATGACTCTTGTGTCTGCCGATTTTTTGAATTTTTCACCTGCTCCTGTTTTTGAAAATAAGATATAATTAAAAGATTAAAACTTTGTGAAAAGTGTTGACAAAATACACGAAAAAATGTACAATATATACCATATGTGAAATTTATCTGTTCTTTGGAGGAAAAGAAAATGAGTTTAACAAAAAACGAAGCTCTTGAAAACGGTCAGTATCTGTTGGAATTCTCTGTTGATAAGGAGACATTTGATGCAGCTACCGATAAAGCATATCACAAGAGCGTAAAAAAACTGAATATAAACGGATTCAGAAAAGGCAAAGCTCCCCGTTCCGTTATTGAAAAAATTTACGGAAAGGGATTCTTCTACGAGGATGCTATCAACGATATCATTCCCCGTATTTATCCCGAAATTGCAAAAGAGTCCGGACTTGACATTGTAGGTCAGCCCGAATTTGATGTTGTTTCCATCGACGATAACGGACTCGTCCTTTCTGCAAAGGTTTATGTAAAGCCCGTTGTTGAGATCAAAGATTATGCAGGAATCGAAGTGACAAAGGAGATCAACCCCGTTCTTGACAGCGAAGTTGATTCCGAGATCGAAACAGTAAGAACAAGAAACTCCCGTGAGATCGAAGTTACCGACCGTGCTTCCGAAAATGATGACGTAGTAAACATCGACTACGAAGGATTCGTTGACGGAGTTGCGTTCGAAGGCGGAAAAGGCGAGAAATACGACCTTAAGCTCGGTTCTAACACATTTATCCCCGGATTTGAGGAACAGCTCATCGGCAAAAACGCAGGCGACAGCTGTGACGTAAACGTAACCTTCCCCACCGAATACCACGCTCCCGACCTCGCAGGAAAAGAAGCAGTATTCAAAGTAAAGATCAACTCTATCAACAAGGTCGAGCTCCCTGCTCTCGATGATGAATTTGCAAAAGATGTATCGGAATTTGATACATTCGATGAATATCGCAACGATATCAAGGCAAAACTCGAAAAGAGACATAACTCAGAAGCAGATGCGATCGTTGAAGAGCAGCTTATGAACGCCCTCATCGAAAAGGTTACCGTTGCTATCCCCGAGCCTATGTTTGTTGAAGAGACCGAAAACTTTGTACGTGACTACGATAACAGACTCCGTATGCAGGGACTCGACCTTAGCACGTACTTCAAGTACACAGGTCTTGACCTCGATAAGCTCCGTGAGCAGCTCAGACCTCAGGCAGAACGTCAGGTCAAGGGCAGACTTGCACTTGAGGCTATCGCCGCTGCTGAAAATCTCGTTCCCACAGAAGCCGAGATCGATGCTGAATTTGAAGCTATTGCAACCGCATATAATATGGAAGTTGCAAAGGTTAAAGAGCTCATCGCTACTGATGCTATCGCAGCAGATATGAAGGTAAAGAAAGCACTTGAGCTTGTAAAAGAAAAAGCCGCAATTACCGAAAAGGTTCTTGAGGCAGCAAGTGCTGAAGATACAGCAGCAGAATAATAACAAAAATTCTGTTTATTGAAAAACGACTTGAAATCATCCGACGGAGTACTCTGCCGGATGATTGTCATAATAAGTACAAACGACAAAATATTACAGGAGGAAACTATGTTTAATTCAGGTATTATAAGTGACGCACTCGTGCCTATGGTAGTCGAGCAGACCGGAAGAGGCGAACGTTCTTACGACATTTTTTCAAGACTTCTCAACGACAGAATCATTTTCTTGTCCGACGAAGTAAATGATACAACAGCATCTCTTGTTGTTGCACAGATGCTTTTCCTTGAAGCTCAAGACCCCGACAAGGATATTTCATTCTATATAAACAGCCCCGGTGGCTCTGTAACTGCCGGAATGGCTATTTATGATACCATGAATTTTGTAAAATGCGATGTTTCCACCATATGTATCGGTATGGCGGCAAGTATGGGAGCGTTCCTGCTTTCATCAGG
>JAFPCR010000101.1 GCA_017390195.1 Clostridia bacterium
ATATGAAGGCTGTATACAACGCTCTTACCGCCGAGAATTTTACCGTTCGCAATACCGATAAGGGCTACTCCTTTATTCACCTGTCGGGTTGCCACCTGCCAAATCTGTATGACGAGAATTTTGAGCCTGTTTCCGAGAGCGACAAATACTCGACTACGGTGGCTATGAAGCAGAGCTTTAAGATAATCAACGCCTATATAAGTGAAATGAAGCGTCTCGGAGTCTATGAGAACTCCACTATCATCATCACAGGCGACCATGCAAGTATCGGATCGGATTCAAAAGATCCTTATTACGCACACATGACTGCCCTGCTCGTCAAGCCTGCGGGCATTTCCGAGGGTGATATCGTGACCTCGTCTGCATCTATCGCACCCGAAAACATTTTTGCCACTATCCGAGCTGCCGCAGGTCTTGACCTGCCCGAAAACGAGGAGTGGCGTACTGTGTTCGAAATCCCCGAAAATGAGATACGCACACGTTGCTATCTCTTCCAACGCAAGACCTCAGACGGCTACGAGTCTATCACATATGAGATAACGGGCAACGGAAATCTGTTCAGCAACTGGAAGATTGTTGACCGCAAGGCTCTGGGCAAAAGCATCTATTCCTGATAGCACACTTAAGAAAGGAATCCCTATAACATGGATATCATGTACTATATATGCCTCCCTCTCGGTTACCTCATGAAATGGTGCTGGATGCTGGTGGGCAACTACGGCTGGGCGATCATTCTGTTCACCCTTGCCACAAAGCTGGTTCTGCTCCCCTTGTCTGTTTGGATACACAAAAATACCATTCAGATGGTCAAGATCCAGCCCGACCTCAATTTTCTCAAGGTCAACCACTACGGAGACCTCGACACCATCGCAGACGAGCAGGGAAAGCTTTATAAAAAGCACAAGTATCATCCTATGCTCTCCCTCGTTCCTCTCATCGTGCAGGTCGTACTGCTCCTCGGAGTCGTAGAGATCATCTACCATCCGCTCAGCTACCTCTTTGCCGTTGACTCGGAAACTGTCAATGCACTTGCCGGTCTGTACGGCATCGAGACGAACACCTCCTCGTTTCAGCTTACCTTGATCGAGGCTATCAAGAACTCTGCCCCCGAGGGCATAGAGGCATTCGCATCGGTCATCGAGCCTATCAAGGAGTTTAGCGGCAACTTCCTCGGCTTCAACCTCTCGGTCATTCCGTCAGAGGTTTGGGGCATCTATACCGTTATGCCCATTATTGCAGGTCTTTCATCGTTTATCATGTGCTGGACTCAAAACATGTCGAACGTGTTGCAGCATGAGCAAAGTAAGTTCAATCAGTACGGCATGACCGTACTGTCCGTCGGTATCTCGCTCTACCTCGGTATCGGTGTGCCTGCAGGCATCGCATGGTATTGGGTCGCAGGCAACCTGCTCTCCATCGCACAAATGTATATCCTGAATGCCGTTATCAACCCCAAAAAGTATGTGGACTACGAGGCACTCGAAAAAAGCCGCAAGGCTCTTGCCGATATCGAAGCACTTGAATCGGGCAAAAAGAAAGACCCGCTTTACAAGGAGCATAAGGCTCGTGAAAAAAAGGATTACAAGCGGTTCTTCCACGTGGTAAACAAACACCTTGTCATCTACTCCGAAAAGAGCGGCTTCTATAAGTATTTCGAAGCTATTATCGACGCACTGCTCAAAAAGTCCAATATCACCATTCACTATATCACCAATGACCCCGACGACGCTATTTTCGCTCTGTCGGAAAAAGAGCCTCGCATCAGACCGTATTATATAGGGCTAAAGAAGATGATACCGCTCATGATGCGTGCCGAGGCGGATATCATGCTCATGACCACTCCCGACCTCGACAAATTCTACATCAAACGCTCGATCGTCAAAAAGGATATGGAGTATGTTTACGTTCCTCACGACATGATGAGTATGCATATGGGCTTCCGTGAGGGGGCTCTCGATGCCTTCGACACTATCTTCTGCACAGGCCCTCACATCGTCCGTGAGGTACGTGCGACCGAAAAGGTATACGGACTGCCCGAAAAGAAGCTCGTTGAGTTCGGATATCCCTTTGCCGACAAGCTCATCGCCGCAGGCGAGGCTGAGCGTGCAACACATATCACGGGCTCACGCAAGGAGATCCTTATCGCCCCCTCTTGGCAGGAGGATAACCTCCTCGATTCCTGCATCGACCATCTTATAAACGGTCTTTTCTGCGACGGATATCACATTACCGTCCGTCCTCACCCCGAATATGTCAAACGCTACGGTGCACGTATGCAGGCTATCGTGGATAGATACGCCCACATGGTAGGCGACGGTCTTTCCTTTGAGTTGGATTTCACCGTCAACAAATCGGTATATTCTTCAGATCTGCTCATCACCGACTGGTCGGGCATCGCTCTTGAATTCTGCTTTGCTACCCGACGCCCTGCACTATTTGTCAATACCGCCATCAAATGTATGAATCCGAATTGGAAAAAGATAGACTGCGTTCCAACAGAAATATCCCTGCGTGATGTTGTAGGAGTTTCGGTAGACAAGGATCGCCTCGACGAATGTCGCAGCATCGTCGAAGACCTTCTTGCAAGTGCAGATGAGTACGATGTCAAGATAGGAAAGGTCTTGTCTGAGCACATTTACAATCAGGGACATGCAGGCGAAACAGGTGCAGATTACCTGCTGAAGTCACTTGTCGAAAAGCGTAAAAAATCTTGACAAGCAAAAAGATGTGTGTTAGAATGAAAATGTTATGCAAGCACGCATGATCTTATTCACGAGAAAGGGGTTTTGAAAATGCCTATGTTCCCCATTACGACGGCTTACATAGATCCGTCATCGGTCAGTATTCTGATCGTATCAATAAGCGGTATTGTCGCCGCTATCGGTGCTACCGTCTTCATTGTTGTCAGAAAAGCAAAGAAGAAGGTCGCAAAGGTTCTGCACATTGACGAAAACGCTAACAAGGAAGTCGAGGACGAGCTGGTTATCAACACCGACAAGTCCGATAACGACTGAACGACTGATATTGTTCGAATTTGCAAATTTTGCCCTCTGCATTGAACAGAGGGCGAGATTTGCCGTTTTTGCCCCCATTTTGGAGTGCTTTGTGTTCAAAAAAATTCTCAAGCGGGGCTATTTTGAACAACCGTCTCAAGAAAGGAAAAAAACATGAAAATTACAGCTATATTAAAAAAGGTTACTTTGATCGTATGTGCGATAGCCATGTTGTCTACGCTCTTGGTTGGCTGCGGAAACGGCAGCAAGGAAAAGATCGTTATCTACTCCTCAAACGAGGACTATCAGATCGAGTTTATGAAAGAACGTTTGAAAAAGCAGTTCCCCGACTATGATATCGTATTCCAATACAAGTCCTCGGGCGAGCATGCTGCTTCCCTCAAGGCAACAGGCACAAAAACAGATGCCGATATCTCAATCGACATAGAGTACGGATATGCCGCACAGATAGCAAAGCTTGGCTATTTCGCCGATCTCACCGACATTTCGGACTTCTCGGTGTTCACAGATGACGCCGTTCAGAGCAAATACTATATTCCCGAGGCTCGCTACAGTGGCTGTATCGCCGTCAACCGTGACCGTATGGAAGCTCTTGGTCTTGATATGCCCGAGTCCTACGAGGATCTCTTAGATCCTCAATACAAAGGTCACATCTCCATGCCTAACCCCACATCATCCGGGACAGGCTATATGTTCCTGCTCTCCCTCGTCAATGCGTGGGGCGAGCAAGAGGCTCTTGACTACTTTGACGAGCTTGCTCCCAATATACTCTCCTTCACCTCTTCAGGCTCTGCACCTGTCAGCTCGCTGGCTATGGGAGAGGTCGCCATCGCTTTGGGCTTAACCTCCGATGCTGTAAACCAGATATCAAATGGAGCTAACCTCGAAATACTCTTCTTCGAGCCCGGCTCTCCCAACTCCCTCTACGGCACTGCGATCATCGCAGGCAAGGAACAGCGTGAGTGCGTCGTTGAGGTGTTCAAGTATCTGACTACCACTCTCAATCAGGAGATCCGAGGCGTGTATTTCCCCGAAAAGATCTATAAGGACAAGGATTTCACTCAGGAGGGATTTCCCCAAAACATAACCTACGCCGATATGACCGTAGAAAATCCCAGCGAATATAAAGAAGCACTCTTGAAGAAATGGACACACTGATATGATGGAAAACTGCAAGCTTTCGATTCGAAACATCACCAAACAGTATAAAAACGCAGGTGCAAGGTTTGCCGCACTTGACGGTGTCAGCGTAGATATAGAGGCTGGTGAGTTCTTGTCTGTACTCGGACCGTCCGGGTGTGGCAAGACCACCCTGCTCCGTATCATCGCAGGTCTGCTTTCTCCCGACGAAGGACAGATACTGCTCGACGGAAAGGACATCACCAACGCCCCTCCCTCGGAGCGTTCGCTTGGTATCGTATTCCAAAACTATGCCCTGTTTGAGAACATGACGGTGTTTGACAATGTATCTTATGCCGCCAAGCTCAAGGCAAAGCGTGAAAAGTCTGCCACCGTAGCCGATGTCAAGGCTCGTACCGCAGAGCTGCTCGGCGAGCTGGGCATCGCAGATCTTGCCAAAAAATACCCCTCGGCTCTATCAGGCGGTCAGATGCAGCGTGTGGCAATTGCCCGCACTCTCATTCTCAACCCCGAGATCATGCTCTTTGACGAGCCTATGTCGGCTCTTGATATCGCCACCCGAATTCAGCTCCGTGCAGTCATAAAGAATATTCAAAAGAAATTCGGCACTACCATGATCTATATCACTCATGACCAAGAGGAGGCTTTTGCCATGTCCGACCGCATCATGGTGATGGAAAAAGCAAAGATCAGCCAGATAGACACTCCACGTGCAATCGTGTCCTACCCTGCAAACGAATACGTAAAAAGCTTTGTGGTGGACAACCTCCGTGCCAAGATCGAATCGGTCAGTGCGGTTCTGGAGTATTGATATGACAGATCTACGCATAAAGAAAAAACGCTCGGTCGCCATCGGATTCAGTAAATTCTCTTTGATGCTGATCCTCGCATTCGTGGTCGTTCTGCCTCTCGTGCGAATGATGACCGTTCTGCAATTCGTCGATTTTGAAGACGTGTTCTATAGCCCGCACTTCAAGTCGGCTCTTATAAATTCGATAGTTTATACCCTTGCATCTACCGTCATTTCGGTAGTGGTCGCCTATCTTCTGGCTATATGCACTGTGCGTGTGGATATCAGGTTCAAGCGTGTTTTTTCCATACTGTTGACTCTCCCCATGCTCATTCCGTCTATCTCTCACGGTACAGGCATGATAGTTCTGTTCGGCTCAAACGGCATCGTGTCCCGCTTGTTCGGTCTGACTGCGGTATCTAACATCTACGGTGCTCCCGGCATTATTTTGGGTTCGGTCATGTATGCCTTCCCTGTCGCTTACATTATGCTCGCCGATGTGCTTCGCTATGAGGACATGGCTGTATATGAGGCGGCGGACATACTCGGAATCAGCCGTACACGTGCCTTTTTGAAAATATCCCTGCCCTATATGAAAAAGCCTCTTCTTACGGCATTTTTCAGCACCTTTTCCATGATCGTCACCGATTACGGTGTTCCGCTCCGCATAGGCGGTCAGGAAAAAACTCTGTCCTCCTTGATGTATGAGTCGGCGATCGGTCGCAGTGAGCTTGGTCAGGGAGCAGTGTTCGGACTCGTTCTCCTGATCCCCGCTCTTCTTTCCTTTGGCGTGGATTTTTTCAGCAAGGAAAAAGCATCGTCTTCATTCGTAAGATCAAGCGGACAGTCACACGGTAGCCGACAGTTGAGTCTCCGTATCCTCGCTTATATCTTCTGCGGACTTATGGTAGTCTTTTCGCTGTTGCCTATAATTGCGTTTGTGCTTCTCTCGATCGTGGAGAACTACCCCAATCGCATGAATCTGACTTTCGAAAACTATGCCTTTATTCTCAACGGTGACGGCTTGCAGTATCTTATGAACTCCCTTTTCATCGGACTTATCACGGCACTCATAGGCACAGCCATCGGCTTTGTTTGTGCCTATCTGACCTCACGCGCCAAGTCGCCTGCTTCCCGTATCCTGCATCTGCTCTCGATCACATCTATGGCAATACCCGGTATGGTTCTCGGTATCTCTTACCTGACCACCTTCGCCGGCAGTGCTTTGTACGGAACGATCATGATACTTGTCATGGTCAATATGGCACACTTCCTGTCATCTCCATACCTTATGATGTACAACAGCTTCGGAAAGATGAACGAGAACCTCGAGGCAGTAGGCTCTACTCTCGGGATCGGACGACTCCGTATGCTCGGACGGATATTCCTGCCGCAAAGCTTCCCAACGCTTGCCGAAATGTTCTCGTATCTGTTCGTCAACAGTATGATGACTATATCTGCCGTAGCATTTTTGGCAACCTCCGATACTCGTCCCATTTCCCTTATGATAAAGGAATTGGAGCGTAGCCCAAAGGTTGGTCGTATCGCCGTGGTATCACTGCTCATCCTTGCAGTCAACATTCTTATCAAAATTATCGTGGAGCGAGTAAAGTCCCTCGCCGCCCGTAAACGTTTGGAGCAATAAATATGAAACTCACAAAAAAGCAATTTTTGATACTCGAATATCTCGAATCCGAGAGATCCACTAAATCCCAGAGAGACATCGCCTCTGCCACCGATATGTCGGTCGGCACGGTCAACAAGCAGATGTGCGAGCTTTCGGAGCTTGGTTACATATGCAACGGTGCTATCACCGAGGCAGGTCTTGCGGCACTTGATCCATACCGTGTAAAGCGGGCGGTATTTATGGCGGCAGGATTCGGCTCACGACTTGTTCCCATCACCCTCAATACCCCGAAACCGCTCGTGCGTGTAAAAGGAAAGAGGATCATTGATTCTCTCCTCGATGCCGTCGTTTCGGCAGGAATTAAGGAGATATACCTTGTCCGAGGATACCTGTCCGAGCAGTTTGACCAGCTTCTCAAAAAGTACCCCGGCATCACATTCATCGAAAACCCCGTGTACAATGAGACTAACAACATCTCGTCAGCCTACTGTGTACGGCACCTGCTCGCAAACAGCTATGTTTTCGAATCCGATCTGCTTCTTTACAATCCCAAGCTGATCACAAAGTATCAATACGAATCAAATTATTTGGGTGTACCCACAGAAATGACCGAGGACTGGTGCTTCGAGACCGACAGTTCGGGTTATATCAAGCGTCTCATGCAGGGCGGTACTGACTGCCATCATATGTTCGGCATCTCATATTGGACAGACGAGGACGGCACTAAGCTACAAAGTGACATCGAACGTGTCTACAATCTTCCCGGTGGCAAGGAACGCTACTGGGATCAGGTGATCTTTGATTACAGCATTGAAAACTATAAGATCGCCGTTCGTCCCTGTACATTCTCAGACGTTATAGAGATAGACACATTCAACGAATTAAAGAAGATAGACCCCAACTACGCAATGTAAAAGCACTTGCCTTGCGTTGCTTTTGACAAAAATACGGGAGAATGATATCCTCCCCTACGGTAAGAATGTAGGTTGGATGTTTGCCATAAAATATGGCGAAACAAACATCATTCAAAAAACGCACCTTTGTCGGTAGACAAAGGTGCGTTTTTGTTGTGTTTGGCGACCGTTTTAGATGATATATTAGGGGACAACGTCCTCGACGTCCCGCTCTATTTGCACTATGGTACTCGCCTCCCAATCACGCCGAAGGCGTGTCCGTTTGTGCGAAGCACAACATCGTTGATGCGATGCATCACATCATTTGCACGAAGTGAAAATTCATTTACGGCAATGCCGTAACATCGTTCATTTGTGCCGTGAGCGGCAATGATGTTCTCGCTTCGCTCAAAATGATGTTGCTCCACTGCGTTCCGCAATGATGCGATGTTTGCCGTAAAATGTGGCGAAGCCACGCATCATTCGCGTAGCGAACATCATTGGCAAAGCCAACATCATTTGCCGAAGGCAAACATCATTCAAAAAACGCACCTTTGTCGGTAGACAAA
>JAFPCR010000020.1 GCA_017390195.1 Clostridia bacterium
GGGATTTTTACGAAAAGAATGCCGATGCACAGGAAAAGACATTTTTCTTCTCGACCAAAGCACCTCAAAAATACACCGACATTACCTACCCCGACGGAGTTTATCTTATGTTCGGAAAAGAAAGCAAGGGACTGCCCGAGAGCCTTCTGCACGACAATCCGCAAACCACGGTAAGAATACCTATGAGGGATAAACTGCGAAGCCTTAACCTTTCAAACTCGGTTGCAATCGCCGTATATGAGGTATTCAGGCAGAGAGATTTTTCGGAGCTTAAGGAGCAAGGAGAGCTTACCCAATATTCTTGGGATAGTTGAAGTATGATATTATAAAGGAGTTCGATAACATGGGAAGCACAAAGAAAGCACTGATCGCTATGAGCGGTGGAGTTGACAGTTCTGTTGCCGCAGCGATCACGAAAGGTCTCGGTTATGACTGTATAGGCGTAACCATGAGACTAAGCCCATACGGAGACGAGAGTGCTGAAAACGGAGCTTGCTGTTCTCAGGACGATATAAATGACGCAAAAAGAGTAGCCGACGGGCTCGATTTTCCTCACCACGTCTTTAACTTCACAGACAATTTTGACAAGCAGGTCATACGCCGATTTGTCGAAACATACAAAAACGGCGGAACTCCAAATCCCTGCGTGGACTGCAACCGCTACATAAAGTTCGGTCATCTGTTTTCTCATCTGTCCGAGCTTGACTGCGACTATATCGTAACAGGACACTATGCAAGGATAGAAAAAGACGAACAGTCGGGCAGATATCTGCTCAAAAAAGCAAGAAACGAGTCAAAGGATCAAAGCTATTTTCTGTATTCATTCACGCAAGAACAGCTCGCACATACTCTCCTACCGCTGGGTGAGTTTGAAAGTAAAGAGGAGGTTCGTGAGTTAGCAGAAAAACACGGTTTTACAAATGCACGCAAGCACGACAGTCAGGACATCTGCTTTGTACGTGACGGAGATTACGCAAAATTTATTAAAAATTACACGGGCGAATATTTTCCTGTTGGAAATTTCATAGACAAGGACGGAAATGTCCTCGGAAAGCACAGCGGTATAATTCACTACACCGTCGGTCAACGCAAGGGGCTTGGGATAGCACTCGGAAAGCCTGCATATGTCTGCGACATCAACTCAAAAAACAACACCGTAACACTGACCGACAACGACGGGCTTTATTCCGACACACTTACGGCAAAGGATATAAACCTCATCTCCTGCGACAAGATAGAGGGAGAACTCAAGGTCCTTGCCAAGATCAGATACCGCCAGCCTGCACAACCGGCAACCGTATATCAGCTCGACAGCGACACGCTCAAAATAGTGTTCGACCGTCCCCAGCGTGCCATAGCACGAGGTCAGTCGGTCGTACTCTACGACGGAGATACTGTCGTCGGCGGAGGGATAATTCAATAAAAACACGGTCCGTGAGAATGAAATTTGTTCTCACGGACTGTGTTTTTATATATCCAGTATATTTGCGATTCTGCTACAGGCAAAGCCGTCTCCGTACGGACTGACAGAACTTGACATTTTCTCATATGCCTCGCTGTTATGGAGCAGTTCTTTGAAATTATCGTAAATTCCCGTTTCATCCCTGCCGACAAGTCGTAAGCATCCTGCCACAACTCCCTCCGGGCGTTCGGTGCTGTCTCGCATAACGAGAACAGGTCTGCCAAGAAAGGCGGCTTCCTCCTGTATTCCTCCGCTGTCGGTCAAGATCATATAACTTTTTGACATAAAATTATGAAAATCCATCACATCAAGCGGCTCGATAATGTGTATCCTCTCACAGCACTCCAGCTCCTCTGCGGCGATCTTTCGAACTTGTGGGTTTTTATGTATGGGATATATTACCTTTACTTCGGGTTCTTCTTCAACAGCCTTGCGTATTGCACGGAACATTCCACGCATTACATCTCCTATACTTTCACGGCGATGTGCGGTGACTATGACGAGCTTGCTGCCCTTTGCCCATTCAAGCTCGTCGTGAAAATAATCTTCTCTGACAGTCGTCTTCATAGCATCTATTACGGTATTTCCCGTTACA
>JAFPCR010000102.1 GCA_017390195.1 Clostridia bacterium
TAAAATGAGTACTCCGAGAATGCCTTGTCAGTTCTGTTTATTGTTGTTCTGGTTGCGGTTCTGATTCTGGTTGTTCTGGTTGTTCTGGTTGTTCTGGTTGTTCTGGTTGTTCTGGTTGTTGCGATTCTGGTTGTTCTGGTTGTTCTGATTCTGATTGTTGTTCTGGTTCTGATTGTTGTTCTGCATTTTTTAATTCTCCTTTGTAACATTGAATTACAAATAAATTATCTGCAGAAATACGCCCTGTTATTCATTAAATCATAGGTATTTAGGCAAGTAAATACCTTGACTTTACATTTTCTGTTATTTCGTTTACACCCTTGAGTACCACTACGGCAAATGCCACTCCGAAAACAAGGTCTATCATCCACATTATTTCGTTTATCAGCATATGACCATACAGCAATGCTACATACGCAATACCGCACGCCGCCGATATAACGGTAAATACCAATATAGGAATAATAGCAGCTCTCAGCTCACGGTGGAGGTCGTCGTTCATCTTGCCCGAATGCTCCATCGTGTAAATATGCCCTGTGTGTAGGTTTATAACATCTCTGAGTAGCATAAATACGGACACAGCCGCTAAAATAAAGGAAATATTTTCTATTATAGCAGCTACCTGCATCAATATGTAGGAATAATATGCGTCGGCACTCTTGTAAACGAGTGTCAGCGTATAATTGCCGAAGAAATATCCCTCGACAACACTTTTAAATATTGACGAAAGTGCAAAAAACGAATTGAAGAGTATACCAAGTTTAAAGTGTTTTGCTTCTTTTTTTAATGTCGCATACGCCCATATCCACAGTCCCACAGCAACAAGGTCGGGCAAAATATTTATACGGTTGATATAAAGATCTACACAAGCAAAAGCCCCAATGCCTATTATTATCAAGCCCATACGGACACGTCGGCGTGTAAAGAGATTCTCATTCGTCAGTATCTCGCTTCTGTATTTGTTTTCGATAGCTTCTACAAATGCTCTGTCTCGCTTTACCGAATTAAAATATTTTACGATCTTTACGAGCCAAACGATGCCGACCGAAAGCACCGCAACAAACGACACACTTCGGTACAGCCCGATATATTTGTACCAATCCACAGTAGCATATGAATCAAAATATTCATACGAAGTAAGTGAGGAGAGCTCGGGAACGAACGACATCACCGATTTGAAAGCCAAAAAGGACATTGTAAACGAAGATATCGCCTCTGTGACAGTTTTACCACCTTTTTTTCTTTTCTTTGATTCAAATACCGCAGTTCCACCGAGTCTCGTTCCGAGATAATTCATTCCCAAAAACAATGACTTGTATGCGGGTATCAAAAGAACAAGCTTCAAAACAGCAAATATAATCGGAAACAGCAAATAGCTCGTAGCTTTTTCATTAGGCTGAACCATGCCGAACAGCACAAAGAACGAAATGAATTCCGCTGTGCTTACCAATGCCGCTTTTTTAAAGAGCGAGCGGGCATGATCCATATATCCGTTTATGTCGTAAAGGCAGCTCAGTCCTTTTACGATCAAGATATATCCGATAAAATCGGGGGAAATATCCACAACGCTTATATTGGGATTAAACAAAAAGAAAAATGCGACAGTGATCATACTAAATCCCATATTACGCCTAACCTTGCCCATTTTTCTTTCCCCCTCCATAACAAATTCTTTATATGCTGTACTCTGACAGCTCTTAATTCTTGCCGTTATTTCTCTTGTTTTTTCTTGCTTGGAGCTTGTCCATACGCTTTCTTCTTCGTTCCTCGTTGTACCTGATCGATTCGTTGATGGCTCTTTCTTCCTTTTCGTTAAATCTGTCTCTTATATTATTGACAAACTCAAACCTCGACCTGCGTCTTTGCCCTGCAACATCCTGTTCCTCGCTTCCCGAGGGACAAATGTGCGAGTAGCACGAGTAGATCATAATAAGGTAAAGGAATATCCATATCACCTGGAATATAGCACCTATAACAGACATGAGTGCAGCGATCTTAAACGGCAATTCGGCAACTGCGTAAAAGATAAAATAAATGCCCACAAATATCAGATTTCTGACGGAAGCGACACGTATCTTCTGAAGATCGAGCTCAGTGGCTATCCTATATATCAGACGTGAAAGAAAGATATGAAAGACCAATACACATATTCTCTCGGCAAACGCAGTCCAATGCAATACCGTGTCGTTGATAAACAACACATTATGCCCCAAAAGCTCACATATCCCGTCAGCCATTCGGTAGAGAGATAGTCCGAACAGCGTCATAATCGGGGCAAAAAGGTATTTTACATCGACAAAATACTCTTTAAGCAACAACAATGCCTTTACGATCAAAAGGCATCCGAACGGCAGTATCGCCCATCCGTAAGCATATGGATTCATTTGCGGCAAAAAGCAAAAGAAATATCCCAAAAAAAGCAATCCAAATCCCATTTTGTCACACCCGATCAGTTATCTGCGGTGTCGGAATTATTTGCACCGCAGCACTTTTTGTATTTTTTACCGCTTCCGCACGGACAAGGATCATTTCTTCCGACCTTACCTGAATTTACAACAGGAGTCTTCTTGACTGCGGTCGTCGACGGCTTTTTAGCTTTAGAGTTTGAATTGTTCTGTCCCTCAAAGCCCTCTCCCGTAGCCTTTGCAACCTGAACTCTCATAACGGGCTGCTTTGCTCGTTCTACAGAAAGAACCATTCTGACAGTTCCCTCTCTTATCTCTGCAACCATGGCATCAAACAGATCTGCACCCTGTATACGGTACTCGGTAACAGGATCTCTTTGAGCATATGCCTGCAATCCCACGCTGCCCTTTATATCCTCCATATTGTCTATATGCTCCATCCAATTGCGGTCAACGTTCTGCAAGAGAATGGCTCTTTCGACCTCACGGAATCTATCCTCACCGAAAAGCTGTTCACGCTCATGATAACGGTCGATAGCTCTCCGCACAAGATCATCGGCGATATCCTGCGAGTCGAGCTTCGACAGCTCTTCGTCGCTGTAACGGAGATCCTCGGGGGTACATATCACACCCATAAAGTGATTGCGGATAGCATCAAAATTCCAATCAGCACGGTTATCGGATACGGTATAGCGGGCAACGGCCTCTTCAATCGTAGTCCTTATCATATTTTGGATCATGTCGGTTATATTGTCGCCGTCAAGAACGCTCTGTCTCTGCTTATATATGAGATTTCTCTGCTGATTCATAACATCGTCGTAAGCAAGGACATACTTACGGCGTTTGAAGTTTGAGTCCTCTATACGTTTCTGTGCCGTCTCGATAGAGTTTGAAAGGATTCTGGCACCTATCGGAACATTTTCATCAAGCTTGATGGCATTGAGAATACCAAGCATTCTGTCAGATGCAAAAAGCCTCATAAGATCGTCCTCAAGCGACAGGAAAAACCTTGATTCACCCGGGTCGCCCTGACGTCCCGAACGTCCACGGAGCTGGTTGTCTATACGGCGGCTCTCGTGTCTCTCTGTTCCGAGAATAAACAAGCCTCCCGCATCTCTTACCCGCTGTGCCTCGGGAGCTATTTCCTGTTTGTACTTTTCATACAACTGTGTGAAAAGATCTCTTGCGGCAATGATCTCGGGATCTTCTGTAGGCGAGGTTCCCGTGCATACCGCAATAAGCTCCTCAGGGATCTCACGGTGTCTCATCTCGGATTTTGCCATATACTCGGGGTTTCCTCCGAGCATAATATCGGTTCCTCTTCCCGCCATATTGGTGGAAATGGTAACTGCTCCGAATTTACCTGCCTGAGCAACTATTTCGGCTTCCTTTTGATGAAATTTAGCGTTAAGAACAGTGTGAGGTATACCTGCGTTTTTGAGCTTTCTCGAAAGGATCTCCGACTTGTCGATAGACACCGTTCCGACAAGCACAGGCTGTCCTTTTTCGTGACATTCCTTGACCTGCTCGATTATCGCATTGTACTTACCGTTGAGGGTCTTGAAAACAACATCGTCACGGTCTTTTCTTATCATCGGCTTGTTTGTGGGGATCTCGACAACATCAAGGTTGTAGATCTCACGGAACTCTATCTCCTCAGTAAGTGCCGTACCCGTCATACCCGACAACTTTTCGTACATTCTGAAATAATTCTGAAATGTTATCGTTGCAAGAGTCTTGTTTTCTTTTTCTATCTTAACGTGTTCTTTTGCCTCTATCGCCTGATGCAGACCGTCCGAATATCTTCTTCCGGGCATAAGTCGTCCCGTAAACGAGTCTACGATCACAACACCGTTTTCGTTTACGACGTAATCGACATCACGTTTCATAATTCCGTGTGCCTTTACAGCTTGGTTTACATGGTGAACGATAGTTGCATTTTCTGCATCGTTAAAGTTTTCGATCCCGAAAAACGCCTCTGCCTTCTTTGCTCCCTTGGGAGTAAGGACGGCATTTCTTGCCTTCTCGTCAACGATATAATCTGCGTCTATATCCTCTTGGCTTACCTTTGCGTCCATCTCTTTTATAACAAACCTTTTGAGCTTGCTTACAAAAGCATCGGCTCTGTCGTACATATCGGTAGACTTTTCGCCCTGTCCCGAAATGATAAGAGGAGTTCTCGCCTCATCTATGAGTATAGAGTCGACCTCGTCAACTATCGCAAAATAATGTGAACGCTGAACCAAACGCTCCTTATAAACGACCATGTTGTCACGCAGATAATCGAATCCAAACTCGTTGTTCGTTCCGTATGTTATGTCGGCATTGTAGGCAATGTGCTTTTCCTCGTTGCTCTGACCGTGAACGACAAGACCTGTCGTAAGTCCCAAAAATCCGTATACACGTCCCATCTCCTCGCTGTCACGACGTGCCAGATAGTCGTTTACGGTTACTATATGCACACCCTTTCCCGTAAGTGCGTTAAGGTATGCGGGCATGGTAGCAACAAGAGTCTTTCCCTCTCCTGTTTTCATCTCGGCTATTCTTCCCTGATGAAGAATTATTCCACCGATAAGCTGGACTCTAAACGGTCTCTTCCCGAGAACTCGGTCGTCTGCCTCACGTACCGCCGCAAATGCATCGGGAAGAATATCGTCAAGCGTTTCGCCCGAAGCAAGTCTCGATTTAAGAGCTTCGGTAACTCCCTGAAGCTCATCGCTCGACATTTCCTTGTATTTCGGTGCAAGTGCCTCTATGGCATTGACTGTTTTTTCTATTTTTTTAAGTTGGCGTTCGCTGTATGTTCCTATAATAGCACTGATAAGTCCCATATTTTGTCCTCCGACGCTGCCTTGATTTTATTTTTTATGCCTTTTGCTAAAATTTTTACGCAATCAGCCCAATATATAGTTATTATATATTATACAACATATAATAATTATTTGTGTAATGTTTTTGTAAATTTTATTATTACTATTGAAAAGGCCGCAGAAAGAATATATAATTATACGCATAATAGCATTTTATTTCAAAATCAAATGTAATCTTATTCTTTGGGAGTACCTGCTTTATGGGAAAAGTCAATATAGTCCTTCATGAACCCGAAATTCCGCAGAACACAGGAAATATAGCACGAACCTGTGCCGCAACGGGTGCATCTCTCCACATAATAAAGCCTATGGGCTTTGAGATAGATGATAGAAAATTAAAGCGTGCCGGTCTTGATTATTGGCACCAGCTTGATATAACATACTATGAAAACATCGGGGATTTTTACGAAAAGAATGCCGATGCACAGGAAAAGACATTTTTCTTTTCGACAAAAGCACCTCAAAAATACACCGACATTACCTACCCCGACGGAGTTTATCTTATGTTCGGAAAAGAAAGCAAGGGACTGCCCGAAAGTCTTCTGCACGACAACCCGAAAACCACGGTAAGAATACCCATGAGAGATAAGCTGCGAAGCCTTAACCTTTCAAACTCGGTTGCAATCGCCGTATATGAGGTGTTCAGGCAGAGAGATTTTTCGGAGCTTAAGGATCAAGGAGAGCTTACCCAATATTCTTGGGATAGTTGAAGTATGATATTATAAAGGAGTTCGATAACATGGGAAGCACAAAAAAAGCACTGATCGCTATGAGCGGTGGAGTTGACAGTTCTGTTGCCGCAGCGATCACGAAAGGTCTCGGTTATGACTGTATAGGCGTAACCATGAGACTA
>JAFPCR010000103.1 GCA_017390195.1 Clostridia bacterium
ACAAGAACGGTTATGTTGTTGTATACGGTAACGGAGAAGAAATAGCAAGATGTGCTCTTGCTGACGCTTCTATTCTTGAAAAAGCAAAGGTAACGATCAGAACAAGAGAGGAATCTACTGCTGATATGACTGCATATACGACCGAATATGACGGAACAGGTCGTGTTGCTGTCTTTTCGAATGTAACTCTCGAAAAGATCCCCGAATCTGTAGCCCCTACATTTGAGGGTGTACAGGAGGGTAAGGTCGATGACGTATTCAGCGTAAGATTTGTTGCAACTGTCAAGGATCTTAACTACTCTGAGGTAGGCTTTAAGATCACCGCTATGGACGGAGAAAAATCCTGGACAAACAGAACACACACTGTATACAGCAAGCTCATCGGCAATACCGACACAGGCGTTGTTGAGTATACAAAGGAAAACCTCGACGGCGAGTATATCTATGCTCTTACTATCAAGGGTGTTCCGACAACAGGCACAGTAACATTCAACGTTAAAACATACGGCATCGTTGATGGCATAGAGCTTGAAGGAAGAACATATGCCGTAACATACACAGACGGTGAGTTTGTAAGTGTGGAAAGGGTCATTTCGTATGAAAAGCAAACATACAAAATGTCCAAGATCGTTGATAAAGTCAAGGTCATCGGCAGATCCATGATGACCACCGACGGCATATCCTGCGACTGGGGTGCATCGGGTATAGAGTTTAACGCATACTGTAAGGGCGACGTTGAGGTAAATATCATCAACGAGATGGGTCTTTCCGGATATGACGCCGACAGTTATTTCTCGGTATTCCTTGACGGAGAACTTGTTGCCGAAGACGTTAAGGCGGCAGGTACTTCCTCTGACGTTGTTATTTTGAAAAATTTAGAGCAGGGACTCTACAATATTAAGATACTTAAACAGAACGAGGCACTTAACAACTGCACAGCCATAAAATCTATCACCCTTGAGGGAGAGATCAGCGACAACAAGCCTCAAGACAAAGAGCTTTACATAGAGTGTCTCGGTGACAGTATTTTCTCGGGATACGGAGTTTTGAGGAGCGATAGAGGCGGACACTCCGACGATACAAACGGTCTGTATGCTTACGGATATCTCACCGCACAGAAATTCGGTGCAGATTGCTCGCTTATGTCAGTCTCGGGTATAGCATTTGCTAAGGGATTTAGAAAATACACGATGCCGCAGATCTACAAATATACAAGCTATCTGCGTTCGCAGACAGAGGAATATTCCTTTGAGCGTATACCCGATCTTGTGCTTCTGAATCTCGGCTCGAACGATATATTCAATAATGCACCTTTGGAAGATTTTAAAGAGGGTGTAAGAAATCTTGTAAATCAGATACAGGAAAAGTACGGCAAGGACATAAAGATCGTCGTAAGTGCAGGACTTATGGGCGATGGAAATATTAGTTACATAGCAGAGGTGTTTGCAGAATTCGGTGGGGAAGCTGCGGGTCTTTATACCTACTCAGAATTACCGAATGACACATCCGGTGGCGGAGCTCATCCTTCAAAAGCGGGACAGGCAGAAGCAGCCGAAAGGATCTCAATGTTTATCAGCAGCAAGTTAGGCTGGGAGATCGTCGGATAAATAACAGACAAACAGTACAGGGGAGAGTCGAACGCATTTTTGCATTTGACTCCCCCGTTGCTTTTACTTTATGACTAAAACCCATCATTTTTGCCCGATTTTTGGGCATATTGTTGACAATATAATATATTTATGATAAAATATCTTTTATAAGAATTTTTGAAAAGATATATTTACTATACAGAAGGGAAGTAAAAAATGCACTGGTCAGAGGAAATCGCAGAGAAGATCATTGAGCGTAATCCTAATAAAGAGGAATACGTCTGTGCTGCCGGAATTAGTCCGTCGGGTTCTATACACATAGGAAATTTCAGAGATATAGCAACGAGCCTTTTCGTTGTAAAGGCATTGCAGAAAAAGGGAAAGAAGGCGAAGCTCCTCTTTTCATGGGACGAATTTGACCGATTCAGAAAGGTTCCCGTAAATGTCGCAAAAAACGATCCCGAACACAAGTTCGACAAGTTTATCGGCTGTCCTTATGTTGACGTTCCCGATCCGTTCGGATGCTGCGAAAATTACGCAAAGCACTTCGAGAACGAGTTTGAGGCATCTATCAAAAAATTTGGGATCAAGATGGACTATCGCTATCAGGCGAGCAAGAACCGTTCGGGCGATTATGCAGAATATGTGATCTTGGCACTTAAAAAGAGAGGGGAAATATTTGATATCCTCGATTCGTTCAGAACTCAAGATGCAACAGAGGGTGAGCGTGAGGCTTACTACCCCGTAAGCATCTACTGTCCCAAGTGCGGAAGAGATACAACAAAGATACTTTCTCTTTCCGACGATTCTACAGAGGCAGAGTACGAGTGTGAATGCGGACACCGTGGACATTTCGACTTCAAGACAGACTTCAACTGCAAGCT
>JAFPCR010000104.1 GCA_017390195.1 Clostridia bacterium
CACCGCATTCTTCTGCACAGTTAGCACAGTCGCCGTCGCAATCGAAGATGTCATCACCGTCGTTGTCCTCATCGTCATCGAGGTCGTCAAAGTCGAAATCATCATCGTCGCAGTCGCAGTCGCACTCGTCGTCGAGGAATTCCTCTATGTCGCCGAGATCCTCATCGATCTCCTCGATGTATTCTTCCGCATCAGCGAGATCCTCGTCGATCTCTTCGATGTATTCACGGAGATCAGCGATCTCTGCCGCCATATCTGCGGTGAGGTCTATGAGAGCGGCAACGAGCTTTCCGCACTCTGAGTTTTTATCGAGGTTGCAACCGTCTGCAAGTCCTTTAATATATGAAGCTCTTTCGGTAAGTGTCATTTTCTTTTATCCTTTCTCAAAATAAAAATTTTCATTAGTTACTCGGTTATTAAGGCAAGGGGAACTTTCATTCACTGAAACAAAAGTCCCCCACCGATTAAAAATTTCGATTATTGATTGAAATTAAGCACGGGAGAGATACTCGCCGGTTCTTGTGTCAATCTTCAGCACGTCGCCGATGTTGATGAAGAGCGGTACCTTAATAACGGCACCGGTCTCGAGAGTTGCGGGCTTGAGCGTGTTTGTTGCCGTGTTTCCTGCAAAACCGGGGTCTGTGTCTGTAACTGCAAGCTCAACGAATGTAGGAGGCTCAACTCCGAATACGTTGCCCTTCCATGAAATGATCTTGCACATCATCTCTTCCTTTACGAACTTGAAGTTGTCGGGGAGCTTGTCTGCATCGAGAATAGTCTCTTCCCAGGTCTCTGTGTCCATAAAGTGATAAAGCTCGCCGTCACAGTAAGAATACTGCAAATCTTTTCTGTCGATATAAGCGTTTTCGAACTTATCTGTAGGGTTAAAAGTTTTTTCAATTACCGCACCGGTAATTACGTTTTTGAGCTTTGTACGAACGAAAGCGGCACCTTTTCCGGGCTTAACGTGCTGGAACTCAACGACCTGCATTACCGCACCGTCCATATCGAAAGTGATCCCGTTTTTGAAATCGCCTGCTACTACCATAAGAAAAATACCTCCAAAAGTATATACAAGTTTGCCAACCGAGCGTTTTTGTCCGATCGGCATATTCTTTTGCTACAAGTATAATATATTTTTTTGATTTTTGCAATAGTATTTTACCGATTTTTTATATTTTTCATAAAATTTACGAAAAAAACATTTTTGACGGCAAAAACACCTGCACCGAAAACCGACCGAAATATGAGCCGTCAGTCCTCGATAGCCGCCTTTTGCGAAAGGACTTCTCTGAAGAATCTCGGGTCGAACTTGGGAACTCTGTCATAGGTGTAGAGTCCGTTCACTTCCTGCTCAACGTCGGTCAACTGCGTGTAGCAGAGTCCGCTGATGTAGGGATTGTTGAGCAGAGCCTCGGTCAGTCCCTTAAATCTCTGCATAAATTCCTCGGGCGTTTTCGGGCCGTTTCCGTAGCCCCAACCGTCGCTTGGAGTGTTGCTTGTGTCCCAGCGTGCACCACCGTACTCGCTTATAAACGTGGGACGGATGGGCATCTCGGACATAGACCATTCCATACCCGCCATGCAAACGAGATCGTTTCCGTCACGAACCGACTCGTATCTTGCACGGAACGAATCAATATCCTGGTCATAATCGTGCCAATCGACAAAATCGGTATATCCCGAGGTATCGCCCGAGATGTGATGGAATCCCGAAACGTCGATCGCAGGTCTTGTGGGGTCGAGCGACTTGGTCAGCTCGTAAAGGTATCTTACGAACTCAAACTGACGGTTGCTGCCAACCTCGTTGAGCGGACACCAGCCGATGATCGCAGGGTGGTTGAAGTCTCGGCAGACCGCCTCTGTCCATTCGGGAATAAACCCTTTCCAAGCCTCATTGCGTGAGGTGTCAAGCCCCCAGTCTCCGTGTTCTCCCCAAACGATGTAGCCGTGCTTGTCGCAATAGTACAAAAATCTCGGCTCGAATATCTTTTGGTGAAGTCTCGCACCGTTAAAGCCCATGTCGAGCGAACGGAGAATGTCTTTTTCAAGCTCGGTCTCGTCGGGAGCGGTGTAGATGCCGTCGGGGTAAAAGCCCTGATCGAGAACAAGTCGCTGGAACACCTTTCTGCCGTTGATGTAAAGAACTCCGTCCTTTGCACAAACGTTTCTCATGCCGAAATAACTCTGAACACTGTCAGCTTCGCCGTCTTTGCCTGTAAGAGTCAGGTGCAGATCGTAAAGGTTTGGACAGCCCACATCCCACAGATGCAGATGCTTGGGCTTGAGTACGAGCGTGCAGCTTCCTCCGCAGCTTGCCGACTCGGCAACAGCTTCGGACTTGCCGTCGAAGAACGCCTCGGCACGCAAGACCGCTCCGTCACACACGGTTGTCTGTGAAACTACGGTAAGCGTTCCGTCGTATATGTTCGGGTAATAGCGGACTCCGATAATGTGCTCTCTCGGAATGCTTTCGAGCCACACTGTCTGCCATATTCCCGTAGTTCTCGTGTATGAGCAGCCCGAGGAATAACGGTCAAA
>JAFPCR010000105.1 GCA_017390195.1 Clostridia bacterium
GACGTTATGTCCGACATGGTATCGACAGCTTTCGGCTCACTTGCCATGATGACATCCGTTCTCGTTTCTCCCGACGGAAAGTACGAATACGAAGCCGCTCACGGCACAGTTACCCGTCACTATTACCGTTATCTGCAGGGAGAAGATACCTCGACAAACCCTATGGCTACGATCTACGCATGGTCGGGGGCTCTTCGCAAGAGAGGCGAGCTTGATGCTCTTCCCGAGTTGTGTGATTTTGCGGACAAGCTTGAGCAGGCTTGTATCGCCACCCTCAATGACGGTATCATGACAAAAGATCTGGTCGGACTTGTAGAACCCGGATTCTCGGCAACCGCCGTTAATTCGATCGACTTTATCAAGGCGATAAGAACAAGACTTGAAGCGTCACTTGCTTAAAAATTACTCGAGTCTGTGGGAGTACCAAATGCATTTTTGCATTTGGTACTCCCGCCTTTTTTGATACTTTAAGCACCACGCACATGGTAAGTGATTGCTTGCCGCAGCTTCCGCAACAGCGAAAGCATTTATCAAGGTTAAAGGCTATACGTGGCAGATATCCGAAATCTTCAAGCATGGTGAACAACGGAAAAAATATCGCCATAGGCGGCAACATAACGGCGACCACCCATGCGACCGTTCGGTAAACGCCCATAACTATTGCTCCGCTCAGCCACCACGGTGCGTTGATAGCTTCAAATCCTGCCAAAAGTACATCTTGGAACGAGAACAAAAGCCTTGACAAAAGCTCAGACGGATAGTTTGCGGCTACGACCGTCAAAAAAAGTATACCAGCAAGCAGTGCGAGCATAATAGGAAATCCTGTGACGGGCGAGGTCAATATCCTGTCAAGACATCTGTCTCGTCTGTCGCCTGCCGATCTTTTCAAAGTCACGACCCTACGTGCGATCTTCTCTGCACGGTAGGTATACTCCGAGCTGTCCTCGCAAAGTCTTCCCGAGCATTCCCTTTCACGGTTTTCCCTGTGTAAAGCCTCGACAAGAGAATCAAGACCCTTTCCGTTTCTTGCACTGCAACCCACAACATCTGTCCCGAGAATTTCTGACAGTGCCGATAGATCTACCTCTATCCCTCTCTTTTTCGCTTCATCCATTAGGTTTACGCAAACCGTGACCTTCTCGCTTATATCCATGATCTGCAAAACGAGGATAAGATTTCGCTCAAGACAGGTCGCATCGCACACAACGACAATACTGTCGTATTCCTTTGCCAATATGCAATCTCTCGACACCTCCTCCTCTGCCGAATGAGGAACAAGTGAGTATGTTCCCGGCAGGTCTATCAAAACGAGCTTTTCTTTTTCGTTTATCCCGTACGCCGAGCCTACCGTTTTCCCCGTCCAATTTCCCGTGTGCTGGTGCATTCCCGTAAGTGCGTTAAACACTGTGCTTTTACCGACGTTCGGATTTCCTATAAGGCACACGGTCTTATATTCACTGCTTCGAAATCTGCTCTCACTGTTTTCTTTCATACGAATTCAACCTCAAAAATCAAATTTATATAACCTGAGGGCAATCTGTTGCCTGTATTATAATAAAAAGCTACACTTATCGGCATACCATTATATCGCACGTGTCGCATTTGCGTAATGCCACGACCGCTCCTCGCACTCTGTATGCACAGGGGTCGCCGAGCGGACTCCTCATAACACAGTCTATCTCTGTTCCCTCCACAAGCCCTATGTCGCAAAGTCTGCGGTAAAGCGAAGATTCGGAGTTCAGAGAGCATACCTTTGCTCTTTCACCGACCTTCATAGCACTTAACATATATATATCATTCATATAAATGAATATCCTCTCATAAAAATTTAAGTAAGCACAACAAAGTTGACTTAAATCAACTCTGTTTTCATACATCAGTAACAATATATGTAAAAGGTCGAAATATGTTAAAACACATCCGAGACAGGAGGGATAACGATAAGCACGAACGGTCACGGTTCCGATTATCACACTCTGAAAGGATACGAGATGGCGGGAAACGGCAGTATAACATTCGCTATGGAGGATTATCTCGAAATGATATACCGACTATCTGACGGGAGCGGGTGTGCTGTACGTACAAAGCAGTTGGCTGACAGACTTAATGTAACTCCGTCAGCAGTATCGAAAATGGCGGACAATCTTCGCTCTCTTGAACTTATAAATTACGAGCGGTACGGATATATGACCCTCACCGACAAAGGTAGGCTCCTCGGACAATCACTTATTGCAAGACACAGTATAATAAACAGATTTCTTTGCTTTATAAACGGAACCGAAAGTGAGCTTGAGGAAACCGAGAAAATCGAGCATTACCTAAGCCCACGCACGATCTCAAATATGCAAAAATTTCTTGATAACATCTAAAGCATAAACAAATCAGGGAGCTGTTGCGAATTTCGCAACAGCTCCTTGATTTGTTTTCAATTTTCATTACTTTTATTACGTCTGTCCTTGAAAAAGTCGGACAACAATTTCGAGCATTCCTGCTCGAGGACTCCCCCGACAACTTCAAATTTGTGATTAAACGGATAATGATTTAAATTTATAAGACTTCCGCAAGCACCTGCTCTTGCATCACAAGCACCGTATACTACTCTCTTTATCCTCGAATTTATTATCGCACCCGCACACATCGGGCAGGGCTCAAGGGTAACATAAAGCTCACAACCGTCAAGATGCCAGCTTCCGAGAAGCTCGTTTGCTCGGCTGATAGCACAGACCTCAGCGTGTGAAAGTGCGTTTTTGTCC
>JAFPCR010000021.1 GCA_017390195.1 Clostridia bacterium
GCCCTCTGTTACGGCGTGGATCCTGAACTCGTCAAGCTCGAAGTGATGTCCTATTATCTGTTCTACGGTGCGGAATGCCGCATCTATCGGTCCGTCTCCCATACATATTCCAGAGATCTCCGAGCCGTCCTTTTCGAGCTTGATCTGGGCAGACGAGGAAATTATGTTTCCGTTGTTTACAACGTAACTGACGAGCTTGTATGTCGGCTGTGCCTGCAAAGCAACGCTTGCGACGATTGCATCAAGATCCTTTGACGTGATCTTCTTCTTTTCGGCAACACGCAGAAATTCGTCGTAAACAAGAGCGTTGTCCTCGTCCGAAAGGTCATAGCCGAGACGAGAGACCGCTGAGCGTACGATGTCGGGAGAGTCGTTTGCGTCAAGCGGAGTCTCGTTTTCCGAGTCCGAAGTGTTCTTTGTATCGTAGCTTAAGGATGCAGGCGAGCCGCTCTGCTCCGATGATCCGCATATCCATTCTATCTGCTTTGTTATGCGGTGAAGCTCATTGTAGTTAAGTCCTGCCGAGAATCCGCAACGGTCTCCGCAGCTTCCTACGATACCCGCAAACGTGTCAAGCTCGGGAATGTCTCCGACACCGACACAGCATTTTATCTCGCAAACGCCCTCTGTTTTGAGAGCCATAACAGCGGAAGCCGCCGCCATGCCGAGCGTGTTTCTGCAAAGTACACCGAGATTCACCTTTTCAAGCGAAGGCACGTTCTCTTTTACCGAAGCAAGAAATGCCGATATCTCGTCGGGGAGCATCGCACCCTCATCGTCGCAGAGAGTTACCGTCTTAACTCCCGCTTCGATCGCAGCATTTACTGCGTCGCACAAAAATCCCATGTCGGCACGTGTTGCGTCTGCGGCAAAAAACTCGACATCGTCGCATTTCTCACAAGCAGCCGCAAAAAGCTCCTTTGCAAGGGCAAGCATTTTAGGTGCTTTCTTGTGATGTATGTACTCCATCTGGATCGGAGATACGGGAATATTTACCGAAAGACGTGACTTCTTCGCTCCCGAAAGAGCGGCTGATGCGATCTCCACGCCCTCACGTGAGGGTGCGACCGTGACACATATCGCACTGTTCTTTACAAATGCCGAAACAGTTCTTATCAAAAGAGCGTCGGTCTTGACATTTTCGATCTGCGGAATGTGGATGTAATCTGTTCTCAAATTGTCAAGATGTCTCGCTATCTCTGTCTTTTCCTTGAATGAAAGCGAAGGAGCAAAGTTTACCAATGTCATGTCGGATACTGAAATTCTTTTCATTTTTTGTATACTCTCTTTCTGAATTTTCATAGAAAATATAAAAAGTCCCTGAAGTCATTTTTTGACTTCAGGGACGAATATAATCGTGGTACCACCCTGATTACCGTGTATCAACACGGTCACTCTGAAAGGCTCGAACAAGCCCTTTGCCATGATAACGGGGCAAGCCGTAGTTTCTTACTGTTGGGTCTTATCCTTAAAACCGAAAGTTCTGAAACTCTGCTCCGAAATGAGACTTTGTCGTTTGGCACATACCGACTCGCACCAACCGTCGGCTCTCTGTATTGAGACTCAAACACAAATAATTTCTTCAACGCATTTGCTTTATTGTTTTAGCATTATATCACAGTAAAGAGATCGTGTCAAGAGTTTTTGAAAGGTCTTAGGAAAACTTTTTTCAAAAAGTTTTCCTAACGCATCCCTCGCATCCCTACGCATCCCTACGCATCCCTCAAGCGTTATAGCCGAGTTTCATAGCGTTAAGGTTTACGTCGAGCATATCGCTACGTTTAGCGGAGATGACCTTTTTAAGACCTGCTGTTACGCCTGCTTCGTCATCGAACTGACCTGTAACTGCGAGGACTTTTCCCATGATGATCATATTAGCGAGAGTGGGAATTTTATTATCCGAGGCCATTTGTGTAGCGGGAACACGGTAGACGGTGACATCGGTACGGCGAACCTGACGTTCGATGAGAGTTGAGTCGAGGAAGATGATTCCGCCAGGGGCGACGCTATCCTCGTATTTATCAAGCGAGGGGAGGTTCATTGCGATGAGGATATCGGGCTTTGAGACGATAGGAGAGCCTACGGGCGAGTCGCTGATGATAACGCTACAGCTTGCGGTACCGCCTCTCATTTCGGGGCCGTAGGAGGGAAGCCAGCTAACGTTCTTTTCATCGGTGAGACCTTTATATGCGAGGAACTTACCTGCGAACAAAATTCCCTGACCGCCAAATCCTGCGATCAAATATTGAGTTGTTTCCACGGTGGCACCTCCTTATTCATTGCTGTCGGCGTGTCTGTCTTTATATACGCCGAGGGGGTAATAGGGGATCATTTTTGATTCGACCCATTCGAGAGCCTTTTCGGGAGTAAGTCCCCAGTTTGTAGGACAGCTTGAGATGACCTCAACGAGGGAGAATCCGAGACCGTTCACCTGATTTTCGAAGGCTTTCTTAATTGCTTTTTTAGCGGCACGGACGTTTTTGACGTTATTTACGGCAACACGTGCGACGTACTCGGGGCCGTCAAGGGTAGAGAGCATCTCGCAGATCTTGATGGGATAACCGCAGTGGTTGACATCACGTCCGTAGGGAGAGGTCTGAGTGATCTGACCGGGCAGAGAGGTAGGAGCCATCTGACCGCCTGTCATGCCGTAGATCGCATTATTTATGAATATAACGGTGATATTTTCGTTTCTTGCGGCGGAGTGGACTGTTTCAGCCATACCGATCGAAGCGAGGTCGCCGTCGCCCTGATAAGTAAACACGATATTTTCGGGCAAAGCACGTTTAACACCGGTAGCGACAGCGGGAGCACGGCCGTGAGCCGCCTCGATCATATCGCAGTTGAAGTAGTTGTAAGCCATAACAGAACAGCCGACGGGAGCGATACCGACGGTCTTTCCCTCGATACCGAGCTCGTCAATAACCTCGGCAACGAGGCGGTGAATGATACCGTGAGTACAGCCGGGGCAGTAGTGAAGCGGCACATCTGCGAGAGCATGGGGTTTATCGAATATTACCATTAGTTGTTACCTCCTTCCGATACTTTGATTATTGCATCAAGTACCTCATCGGGTGAGGGGATCATACCGCCGACACGGTTGCAAAGAGTAACGGGAGCTTTGCCATTGACGGCAAGGCGAATGTCCTCTATCATCTGACCCATTGAAAGCTCGACAGAAATGAAAGCACGAACCTTTTCTGCGGCTGCGGCGAACTGCTTTTCGGGGAAGGGCCAGAGGGTGATGGGTCTTATCATACCTACCTTGATACCTCTCTTGCGAGCCTCAACGATAGCGTTCTTTGAAACTCTTGCGGCGATACCGAAAGCGGCGATACAGATCTCTGCGTCGTCCATCATATATTCTTCGTACATGACCTCGTTTTCACAGACGGTGTCGTACTTTTTGAATCTTTCGAAGTTGGTGCGTTCAAGCACGTCGGGAGAGAGGAAGAGCGAGTTTACGATGTTATGCTCACGCTTCATCTGCGTACCCGTTGTAGCCCAAGGCTTTTCGACAGGCTCTGCGATCTTGAAATCAAGCGAGACGGGTTCCATCATCTGACCCATAGTACCGTCAGCCAAGATCATGGATGTCATACGGTACTTGTCTGCGAGGTCAAAGCCGTGAACTGTAAGCTCAGCCATTTCCTGAACCGAAGCGGGAGCGAGGACGATCATACGGAAGTCTCCGTGACCGCCTGCTTTGGTTGCCTGAAAATAATCTGACTGCGAGGGCTGGATACCGCCAAGACCGGGGCCGCCTCTCTGAACGTTTACAATAAATGAGGGAAGGTCAGCACCTGCAAGGTAGGAAAGCCCTTCGCTCTTGAGCGAGATTCCGGGGCTTGACGAGGATGTCATAACACGCAAGCCTGTGCTTGCAACGCCGTAGACCATATTGATAGCGGCGATCTCGCTTTCAGCCTGCAAAAAAGTTCCGCCGATCTTGGGCATTCTTTTTGCCATATATGCGGCGATCTCTGTCTGGGGAGTAATGGGGTATCCGAAGTAATGGCGACAGCCTGCGATAATAGCGGCTTCGGCGATCGCTTCGTTACCCTTCATCAATACTTTATCTGCCATTTCAGTGACTTTGCTTTTATTGATAAAAAGCATCCTTTCTTTGCGAATTTGAGGGGGGAGCGGGCAATTTTGTCTGCCCGAGCTTATTTTTCAACCTTGATGATGCAATCGGGACACATCGTCGCACAGAACGCACAGCCGATACATTTTTCGGGAGCAACGGCTTCGACGGGGTGGTGTCCTTTTTTGTTTATTTTGTCTGCGGCAAGCGAAAGCACGCCCTTGGGGCAGGCGTTCACGCAAAGTCCGCAACCCTTACAGTTGTCGGTTTTGAATGTTAATTTTGCCATGATGGTTTTTCTTCCTTTCTTGGAATTGGGTGGAGAGCATCAAAAGATCTTCGGCTGAAGAGTCAGCGAAAAAAGATCCTCGACCTTGCCCTGAAGTGACTCAAAGAGCCTTGCATCGACGCTCGTCATCTTGACCTCAAGTCCCGTGAGACGAGAGATCTTTTCTGCGTACTCAAGAGAACGCAAAATATCGTCGGCAGATGTAAGAGGTCCGAGATTAGAGTTATTTACAAGAGCCGTAAAGGGTATGTTACCGGCAGCCTCTATCTCACGCATTACCTCGACGGTTTGGTCGGGTGTGCGGGTGAGAGGGCGGAACATATTGATGACCATAAGGTTTTCGTAATTATTCTCTGCTTTGATCTTTGCGGAAAGTCTGCCGAGAGCCAAAGCACCTCTGTCGTCGCCTCCAACGTCGATGACGGCGTAGGACGGCGTATCTGTGATGGCATACATTTCGGAGGGAAGAGAGGGAATATCAAGGTTTGAGTTTGCATATTCCGAGCAGATGAGCTTTATGCCGTTCTCTTGGAGAACAGCACAGCTGTCCTTTGTACGAAAGTATGGGTTCACGATGTCGAGGTCGGCGACAAGTATATCCTTGTCACGTCCGAGAGCTTTGCGTAGCTGCAGGGCATAATTGACGGCGATATTCGTTTTTCCGCTACCGTAATGTCCTGCAAAGAGTGTGATCCTCTTCATTGTGTACGACCGATAAAAGCTTTCAGTTTACTTTGATGTCAAGGGGATATGTCCAGCCCATGTAGTCCTCGACCTTGCCTGTCTGCATACCGTAGAGGTCGTCGTAAAGCCTCTGAGCGACTTCGCCTACCTTGCCGTCTGCAACGGTGTAGTCCTTGCCCTTGTAGTTAAGAGTTCCAATGGGGGAGATAACAGCGGCAGTTCCGCTTGCGAAGATCTCCTTGAGTGAGCCGTCCTCGGCTGCTGCACAGATATCATCGATGGAAAGTCTTCTTTCAGATACCTTGATACCCCATCTCTTGAGGAGCTGGATAACAGAATCACGAGTGATACCGGGGAGGATAGTACCGCTGTCAAGAGGAGCGGTGATAACTTCGTCATTTATGCGGAAGAATGCGTTGGATGTACCGATCTCTTCAACATACTTGTGTTCTCTTGCGTCAAGCCAGAGAACGTCCTTGCACTGATTTGCAATAGCGTTCTTTGAAGCTCTCATACCGCCGCCGTAGTTACCGCCGACCTTTGCATATCCTGTTCCGCCTGTAGCGGCACGGATATACTCGTCCTCAACGTAGATACGGGTAGTCTGAAGACCCTTGTCGTTACCTGCATAGTAAGAGCCTGTGGGGCTGAGGATTATCATAAAGCGGTAGTGCTTTGCGGGAAGAACCGAGAAGGATACCTCGTCACCGAAAATGAAGGGACGAATGTAAAGAGAGGTTCCGGGAGCAGAGGGGACCCAATCTGCGTCTTCACGTACAACTGCCTCAATACCTGATATGAGAATCTCCTCGGGAAGCTCGGGAATGCACATACGCTCGTTTGTGCGAACCATTCTCTTTGCGTTCATGTCGGGGCGGAAGAGCTGGATAGTTCCGTCGGGACGGCGGTAAGCCTTCATGCCCTCGAACATCATCTGAGCGTAGTGAAGAACGCAGGAAGCAGGCTCAATGAGGATCGGCTCGTGGGGAACGACTCTTCCGTCGTGCCAGCCCTGACCTTCATCGTAGTCCATAACGAACATATGGTCTGTAAAATAACGTGCAAATCCGAGCTGAGACTCGTCTGTGGGACGCTGCTTCGGATGTGTTGTTCTTGTAACGGGGAATGTGAGTTTCATGATTTTTCTCCTTTATGACTTTCTTATTTTTTAAAATTTATTTTGTGAAACGGTCGAAAACGATTAGTCTCTTTTTGAATTAAAGGAATAGAGTGCTTCACGGCGGTCGGCAAAGACGTTTATGCTCGAACGGATGCCCGATATTATCGACATATCGGCATCGGCACGGATGATCTTTTCGTCTGTAGAGTCGGTCTGGGCATCGGCGATGATCTCGCCCCAAGGATCGCAGATGAGAGAGCTTCCGGCATACTGTGTCTCGCCTGCGAGTCCGCAGGAGTTACAGCAGACGGTGAACATCTGATTTTCGATAGCCCTTGCACGCACGAGAGTACGTAGGTGCATCGTTCTGACCTTTGGCCACTGCGAAACGATGAAGAGAACGTCAAGTCCGCCCTCGCCGAGAGCAAGAGTTCTTGTCAGCTCGGGGAAGCGAATGTCATAGCAGATGATGATCGCACAGCTTACACCGTCAAGCGTGAATCGGCAAAGGTGATCGCCCTTTTCAAAGAAATTATGCTCCCCCATAGGTGTAAACAGGTGGGTCTTGTCGTATGATGCTATACAGTTGCCGTTGCGGTCGAATATATATGCCGAGTTATATATCTTGCCGTCTGCATGAATGTCGGCAACGCTTCCCGCAACGATGTTGACAGAATACTTTGCGGCAAGTGACGACATAAGCTTTTTTGTTCTTTCACCCTCCTTGTCGCACAGTGAGGCGAGATCTGTTCGGGGAAAGAAGCCTGTGTTCCATGTCTCGGGCAGGACGATGACATCTGTGTCTTCGTTCTGCTCAAGCTCGTTTTTTATAAGCTCTTCGGCGGTCCTGAAATTGTATTCGGTGTCGCCGAGTCGCATATTCATTTGTATACAGGATATTTTCACGGTATTGAATTCCTCCTTTTGTGTGAGATCGAGATGCCGGGAATTTACAGCTTGTTTCGCTGGATCTTTCCGCTCGTGGTCTTTGGCAGCTCGTCACGGAATTCGACTATTCTCGGATACTTATACGGAGCGGTGTGTGTCTTGACGTACTCCTGGATCTCCTTTTTGAGTTCATCGGATGGAGTCGTTCCCTTGACTAAGACGATGCTTGCCTTAACGACCTGACCTCTTACCTCGTCGGGAGCGGC
>JAFPCR010000106.1 GCA_017390195.1 Clostridia bacterium
ATAATTCCGGCAGGAATTACTGCGACTATCATCATTACTGCAAGTAACAATGATATGATCTTTTTTGTTTTCATAGTTCTAATTCTCCTTTTCAATTTATGCTAATGTTTGTGTGACGATCCCGCCACACAAACACTTCTTTATAAAAATTTTACCTTGTTTCCGAAATTTTGTCAAGCGTTGATCTGTATTTTTCCAAAAACTGTGACTTCTCACAAAGCAGATTTGTCATTGTTATGCAAATTAACGTTTCACAACAAATTTTACGCAGTTCAAAGTTGCGTTTGTAATGCAAAGTTGCGGCATCAACTGCCAACACCGACGGTGCATTTCAAGATACAAAAGCAGATTATATCATCATTTACCAAAATTTCCCACTACGCCGTTGATGAGCGAGAGCGCAAGAGGAATGAAAAACATAACCGCTATGTATATCGCAAAAGAAACCGCTATTACAAGCAGAAGCGAACGGATCGACGTTCCGCTTTTGTCGAATTTTCTGCAAGCGGCATCGAGATCCTGTTCGGGAATATAGACGAGAGCAGACTCGGAAGTGATCTTTTTGATATCTTGGCACTCAGAGTCCGAGGCAGGCATTACCTTGATGACTCTACGCAGATTAACTCCACGCAAAACAGATCGGCGGATAAATGCGTTAGATGAGCAAGCAAGACTTGTCATGGCGACGGCGTTCTCACTGCCGACGGCACCGAGCTCAACAAGCTCACGCACGGCCTTTCCGAGAACTCGTTTGTTATACATCATAACAACAGCAGATATCAAAAAGCCAAGAAACATTCCCGTTATTATCATACGAAGAAACGCTATCCCGCCCGAGCTGATAAGCAGGTTCTCGTATTCCTGTGCTCTGCCAAATATGTTATCAAAAAAAGAATTTACGGAATCGGTTATGATCCCAAGTTGAGAATTTACAATTTTTACCATTTTCCCTCCTGCCAAACCGTTCGGCACAAACTATCTTTATACTTTATAAAAAGCGGCAGACTTTGGTGAAAGTCCGCCGCTTTAAGTGTCTTTTGGGAGCGGGAGCGGTCAAAGAATCGGCTTCCCTTCCCTGTGTGAATTTATTTCTTTTCGGGGGCGGAGATAACGTCACAGCCCATATACTTGCGAAGTGCTTCGGGAACTGTGATAGTGCCGTCGGCGTTCTGATAGTTTTCAAGAATAGCCGCAACGGTACGTCCTACAGCAACACCCGAGCCGTTGAGCGTGTGAACATAGCGAGCCTTGTCCTTTGCGTTCGCCTTGAAGCGAATGTTCGCTCTGCGTGCCTGATAATCCTCAAAGTCCGAGCAGGAGCTTATCTCAACATATCTGCCGTATGAGGGCATCCATACCTCAATGTCATAGGTCTTTGCACTCGAAAAGCCGATATCGCCTGTAGACAGGCAAACTACACGGTAAGGAAGTCCAAGCCCCTGAAGAACTCTCTCCGCATCGTTCGTAAGCTTTTCAAGCTCGTCGTAAGATGTCTCGGGAGTGGTGAATTTTACAAGCTCTACCTTATTGAACTGGTGCTGTCTGATAAGACCTCTCGTGTCTCGTCCCGCACTTCCCGCTTCTGCACGGAAGCAAGCAGTATAAGCACAGTAGGAGATCGGCAGATCCTCTCCGTTGAGTATCTCATCTCTGTGCATATTCGTTACAGGAACTTCTGCCGTGGGAACGAGGAAGTAATCGTTGTTGGCAACTCTGAATGCGTCCTCCTCAAACTTGGGAAGCTGTCCTGTTCCCTTCATCGAGTCTCTGTTTACCATAAAAGGCGGGAATATCTCGGTGTAGCCATGCTCGGTGTGAGTGTCGAGATAATAAGAGATGATCGCTCTTTCAAGTCTCGCTCCGAGTCCTCTGTATACGTGGAATCTCGCTCCTGTGATCTTTGCTGCGGTGTCGGGATCGAGAATGTTAAGCTCTTTTCCAAGATCCCAGTGAGCCTTCGGCTCAAAATCCGTCTTTGTCGGCTCGCCCCATCTGCGGATCTCAACATTCGCAGAATCATCGTTTCCGACAGGGAGAGTGGGGTTAGGAATGTTCGGGAC
>JAFPCR010000107.1 GCA_017390195.1 Clostridia bacterium
TGCGTGCTTGCCTGCAAGTGCATCACGCTTTAAGCAATTTATAACATATTCCGTTTTTCCGCTTCCCGATATTCCGTAAACGAGATTAAGCATACAGATCTATTTCTCCTCTGTTTTTTTGTTTTTTAGTCTTTTTTCGAATTCAAGCAGATTCCGTTCTATTACGGCTCTGCCTCTCCAAGAATAAGCCCTTTTGCCAAATTCCTCATCGGGCATGGTGCTTACCGTATCGTATGTAAGATACGGAACGGCATTTTCGTAAAAGAAGGGAATGGGCGAATATATGGTTTTGTTTTTCATTGCCGAGATCGTGTGGGGGCAGCTTTGCTGGCAGTCGTCACAGCCCCAAACACATCCGCTCTCGAATATTGTATCATGCTCCTCGCCCGACAACACACCCTTCTTTTGAGTAAGTGCCGACAGACATTCACCGTTCGCCGTAAGACCTATTCGGCAAGCCGATGCACAGGCGTTACAGCCTTCGCAGGTGCGGATCTCATGAAGCTTGTAGGGGAGAGTGGCATCGGTGATGATTTCACCGAGAAAAACATATGACGAATATTTTTCGGTAATTATAAGATGATTCTTTCCGATTACTCCAAGCCCCGCTTTTGCGGCGGCAGTTATCTCGTTTATCGGAGAATGGTCGCAAAAAGCATCGAATCTGTTTTGCGGATATTCGGTGCGTAGGATGCCGAGCATCTCGGAAAACAAGGAGTCGAGGAAAAGGTGATAGTCACGTGATACAGCGTAAGCTGAGACATTTCGCTGTCTGTCGCAGATCTCGGTGTAATACGGAACGGCAAGCATCACCACCGTTGCCGTGTTTGTATCAAGCCCACTGCGTTTGAGCAGATACTCACGCTTGATCTCGCACTCGGACAGAGGTATCGCACCGAAACAAGTTATTCCTTTTTCCAAAAGAATATTTTTTATGCGTTCAAACATATGCCTCTCCTTTATGACTTCCTTACTTTAAATTATAACAAATTTTGATCTGCGTGGCAACAGTTTGTGTGCTTTAAAATCAAAAAGAGCTTTAAAATTTATTGCCCTTCGGGGATATGGATGCTTCGGTTGTAAAAAAACTGAAAAACAGATAAAAATATTTGCTTCGGGGTTTGAAATTTGCAGTATTTTGTGATAGAATATAAAGTAGGGTATAATTGCGTATTTTTAACCATATTTTAAGGTGTAAATAAAAGGTGGGTGTTGAGATTTGGAAATCATAGTCAACTTTTTTATGTCGCTTGGGAATCTCTTTAAAATTTACGTTATCGACATTCTTGCAGGTATCAATTTAGTAAGCGTTATAGATATTCTCATAGTGTCTATTCTTATGTTTGGAATATACAAATTCATACGGGACAGACGTGCAAGTAAGCTGGCACTCGGATTGGGACTTATATTTGCTGTATTCTTTATAAGTAACATATTCGATATGGCGGCGATGAGATTTATCTTGCAGAACTTCTATCAGGTCGGTATCATTGCGATCATCATCGTCTTTCAGCCTGAGCTGCGTGATGCACTTGAAAAGGTCGGAACGACGCCGATCAATATAAGAAAAATAAACAACCGTTCTAAGACGAACACAAAGGCTACCTCGTCAATAGCAATCATCGCAGATGCGGTCTGCGAGATGGCAAAGGAAAGGACAGGAGCATTGATCGTACTTGAACGTACTACAAAGCTCGGAGACTACATAAAGACAGGCGTTGAGATAGATGCCAAGATATCCTCTCACCTGTTCAGAAACATATTCTTCAACAAATCTCCTCTGCATGACGGAGCGGTGATAATAAGAAACTTCCGTATATGTGCGGCGGCGTGCATTCTTCCGACGTCTGCAAATGCAGAGGCAGTAAAGGATCTGGGAACAAGACACCGTGCCGCTGTCGGTATCAGTGAGGTCAGCGATGCAGTCGTTGTTGTCGTGTCTGAGGAAACGGGAACTATCTCTATCGCCAACAACGGACTTCTGAAGAGACACTATAACCTGGCTTCGCTTAAAGAAGACCTGTTTATACTGCTGTCAAGTGCAAACGGAAACGCAACATATCAGCTTAACGTCAACGATCCTTCAAAAGACGACGCTGATAACATTCAGTAAGGAGGAGTGTCGAAATGAAAAACGATAAATATGAATTTTCACGTGGCTCTTCCCACAGTGACAAAAATTCCGGGTTGGGCGGGAATTTCGTAAAGAACAGCCATTTCTCTATATCGATCTCTCAAAGCAAACGTAAGAAAAAAGATATTTTTACCTACGGGATCTGTCTTTTGCTTTCACTCGTGCTTTGGATATACGTTATGAATGTCGGTATAACCGATTATGAGCAGTCGGTAAGCGTGGCGGTTCAATTTGAAGGAGAGCTTGACGAACAATATATGATCTATCCTGAGATCGAAGACACCGTTGCCGTGAAGCTGAAAGGTAAGAAGACCGATATTCTCCAGAGTCCGACTGCACTTATAAAGGCATACATAGACCTTTGAAGCATCCGATCGGTCGGAAAACAGAATCTTTCGGTGAAGATTGAAAAAATGGAGGGCGTTTCGGCTTCTGTCGAGAACATCAGTCCCGTCAGCCTGTCGCTCAATATCTGTGAGCGTATAAGTAAGACTGTGAGAATAGATGCAGATATCTCAAACATACCTAAGGTTTCGGGATATATCTATACTGCTTCGGTAGGTGAGGCGTCTGTAGAGATCAGCGGACCCGATGAGCTTATAAACAAGATAGGCTCGGTCAAAGCGGTGTGCAAGCTTTCGAGTGCGGTCACATCTACTACTGAGGTAAGCAACGTGAGCCTCGAATTTTACGATGCCTCGGGAAATGTAATAAGTGACAGTGATATGAAATACATAACCGCATCGGTCAACAGTGTTTCGGTCACCATAAATGTAATGTCAGACATGTGAAAATAATAGCAGTTAACCAACATCAGAGGTAATATACACAAAACGATAAAGACAGGCAGATACCGATCATGAATGATAAGAAA